>JAGCYZ010000061.1 GCA_017960545.1 Bacteroidales bacterium | reverse complement strand
GGAGTACAATTATCTTTTTCATACCCTAAAGTTAAACATTTTTCCATTAATCAAACAACACCTCCCCTCTGTCATCCTGAGCCCCCTCTTGTCATCCTGAGCCCCCTCTTGTCATCCTGAGCGAAGCGAAGGATCCCGCTCTCTCTCCATCACCTCATTCAAACCCTCCAGCACTACCAGGCCTGCGGTTTTGCTTTCCGTAACGCATTGAATATTAATCACTTACAAAAAGCCCGTCCGCAGACCCCCTTTTTTTCTGCCTGGCCTGCGGACCCCTTTCCACGCAACTCACTAACTATCAACCAATTACAACACCCCTTCCCCGCAGACCTCCTGAGAGGTCCGAAGAATAGAGACGTGAGGGGAACGTAGGATGCGGTGGTGGGGTGGAAAGTGCTTTCGGCGGAGCCTGCTTTGTGGCACTTTTCGCCCCACCACCCATCCGGAGTGTGTATTCAGACCCCGGAATCAGGAGCAAGTGCTCCTTCCGTGCCACGGGATGGAGCGGGAGGAGCAGTAGGGGATGGGGAAGGAGCGAGGAGACGCGAGGAACGGGAGGGGCGCTTGAGGGAAAGGGAGGATGCGGTGGTGGGGTGGGACAGGATCCTTCGCTTCGCTCAGGATGACAGGAGGGGGCTCAGGATGACAGGAGGGGGTGGAAAGTGGGGAAATGTTGCTATATTTGGGTGTATGAAAAAGATTATTGCAAGCGCGGCTGCTCCGGCGGCCATAGGGCCGTATTCACAGGCCGTTTTTGTGGACGGGACACTTTATATCTCAGGACAGATTCCGGTAAATCCGGCTGACGGAAGCATTCCGGAAGGCATTGAGGCGCAGACCCGCCAGAGTCTGAACAATATTGGCGCTATCCTCAAGGAAGCGGGGCTGGACTACGGCAACGTGGTTAAGACAACCGTCCTGCTTCAGGACCTTGGGCACTTTGCCCAGATGAATGCCGTTTACGCAGAGTACTTCCCTTCTACCAAGCCGGCGAGGGTCTGCTGCCAGGTGGCGGCCCTCCCAAAGGGTTCCCTGGTGGAAATTGACGCCATTGCGGTGGCGGAATGCCCTTCGGACTAAAGGGCAAGGCCCAGATGCAGGCCTATGAAAGGAAGAGACAGTTCTTTCAATGGCACATACACTGACGGGCCCAGAAACAGGTTGGACTTGCCAATAAGGCGCAGGGCTATGCCCGGCTGCCAGGACAGCCAGATGGTGTCCGTCCCTCTCTGGACGGTAGAGGCTCCTGTATCATAATCAAGTCCATAGACTTTGTAGTTGTACTCATACCCCAGGAACACATCGCTGTACAAGGAGAATCTATCTTTGGTTCCAATGGGGAAATATGTGCGCTTGTACATATGAAACGGTATGGAAAACGAGTTTCGGAAGTTATTATACCCTGCACCCAGGCCCAAGGCAAACTTCTTGTTCAGACGTACTCCCACCGATACCATCTCAGGACAATATCCCATTGTTGCCACCTGCCGGACTGTCACTTCCGGCCTCCAGGCCTTGATGCCCTCCTTGGTGAACGCCTCCAGGAATCCGTCAATTATATAATCTCCGCTTTTCGCTTCCTGCGCCCTGACGGATACAACCCCCATCAGGATCGCAGCCAGCGCCATTGCCCATCTGAAAAAACTCCTATGCATAGTACCAATTCTTTTTACAAATCTACCAATTCTATAACGAAAACCTTTGCAAAATCCTGCACAAGGCGTCTCTAATTGTCTGCCAGAAGCAATGAGATGCTCCAAAGGAGTGATGTCTTGGAGGACGCCACAAAACAGGCTCCGCCGAAAGCGTCCTCCAAGACATCACTCCTTCGGAGCTATACATCGGAAGCAGAGAGTATGTACTCTCTGCTTCTATACTTATTGGAGAATCATTCCAGGACGGTGACGGTCATTGGGATGTCGGCCAGGGGACGGTCGCGGCCGTCGGTGGAGGCCTGCTGGATGTCATCCACAACGTTCAGGCCGGATTCAACCTCTCCAAAGACGGTGTATTGGCCGTCAAGGAACGGGGTTCCTCCGACGGTGGTGTAGATGTCTTTCTGCTCCTGCGACATCTTGCCGAGGCCCTCTTTGCGGCAGATTTCCTGGGTCTGGGCTACGAGCTTGTCCTGCAGGGCCATCAGGCCATCGCGGTCACGGTTGCGGCGCAGCTCCATCACCTGGTCCCTGTGCTGCTGCACCAGGGAGTTGAAAACGCCCTGCTGCGCCTGCATCTCCATCTGGCGGGCGAGCTGGCCCATCTCCCCCTGGGAGTAGGTCTTTCCCCACACGATGTAGAACTGGCAGCCGCTGCTGCGGCGCTCGGGGTTGACTTCGTCACCCAGGCGCGCCGCGCTCAGCGCTCCCCTCTTGTGGAACAGCGCCGGGTTGAACTCCGCGGGCAGCGTGTAGCCGGCATCCCCGCTGCCAAGGGCTTTGCCTGCCGGCGCGCCCTTGCTCTGCGGGTCGCCGCCCTGTATCATAAAGTCCTTTATTACCCTGTGGAAAAGGGTTCCGTTGTAAAAGCCCTCGCGCGCAAGCTTGAGGAAGTTGTCGCGGTGCGCCGGGGTCTCGTCGTAAAGGCGGACCACTATGTCGCCCAACGCGGTAGATATCTTTACTCTTGCCATATCTGAATTTTTAATGTTGCAAATATAGCGTATATTTGAAAGTTAAAGAACTGCGATATGGACAAAGCGGAGAATTACAAATACATCCTGGAGCGCCTCAGGCTCCTCCTTGGCGGCCCCGACATAATTGCCGATATGGCCAACACCGCCGCCCTGCTTCACACCACGATGGGCTTCTGGTGGACCGGCTTCTACAGGGTTGACGGTGACAGGCTCATCCTGGGCCCGTTCCAGGGCCCCGTGGCCTGCACCTCCATCAAGTACGGCCGGGGCGTCTGCGGCACCGCCTGGAAGGAAGCCAGGACCGTAATAGTCCCGGACGTGGAACAGTTCCCCGGCCACATAGCCTGCTCCAGCGAATCCCGCAGCGAAATAGTTGTCCCCGTATGGCGGAAAGGACAGATCATTGCCGTGCTGGACATAGACAGCAAGGAACTGGACACCTTCGACCGCCTGGACCAGGACTTCCTTGAAACCATCTGCGCCGAACTCTCCTGCGCCGTGAACCCCGACCTCCGCGAATACATCGCCACCAACATCATCCCCCGATACAGCAAGTTTGACGAGGGCCACGCCGTGTCACACGTCACCAAGGTGATGGAGCGCGCCCTTGCCCTTGCCTGCAGGTACGATGTCAATCCCGATATGGTCTTCACCGCCGCCGCCTACCACGACCTTGGCATCAAGGAAGACCGCAAGACCCATAACATCATCTCCGCCAGGATGGTACGCGAAGACTCCGCGCTCAGCCAATGGTTCACCCCGGAGCAGATAGACATTATTGCCGATGCGGCCGAAGACCACCGCGCCTCCCTGGGCTACGAGCCCCGCACCATCTACGGAAAAATCACCGCCGAAGCGGACCGCCTCATCTTCCCCGATATGGTTGTGGAAAGGTGCATCCAATACGGCAGGGCCAAGCACCCTGAACTGGACAAGGAAGGCCAGTGGGAAAGGGTCGCCGCCCACCTGGAACAGAAATACGGCCGGAACGGATACCTCAAGGTATGGCTTCCGGAATCTTCAAACGCCGTAATGCTTGAAAAGCTGCGCG
>JAGCYZ010000060.1 GCA_017960545.1 Bacteroidales bacterium | reverse complement strand
TACCCCCAATTTCCTTAGTGAATACGAACGGTTCAAACCCGCTTTCGATGCCTTGCTATAGATGATAAGCCGCTATAAGTCAAGACCCTTGCTCCGCGTGGGCATAATGTCAGGCAGGCAGATGGAATTCAGCCTGCCGGGGGATGGGGCCTCACGCAGGCAGGTTGTCTGGGACGGCGGCAAGGTCAGTTATCAGGGACGCCTCTATGATTCCCTGGAATTCAACGAAGGATCCTTTACCCTGTACGGCGTGACCATAGGCGTGGATTTCCACTGGCAGCGCCGCAGGGACCTCTCTTACAATGGCGGCCTGGAGTTCATCGTGGAGGGAGATGTGATTACCGCAGTGAACAAGGTGGACGTGGAGGAGTACCTCCTGAGCGTGATATCTTCCGAGATGAAATCCAGCGCGGGCGTGGAGTTCCTCAAGGCCCACGCCGTCATCTCCCGCTCCTGGGTGCTGAGCCAGATACGCGCCGGGAAGCAGCCCCGCAAGGCCGCGGAAGGGATGGTTGACACTCCTGTACGATACATCCACTGGTTTGACCACGAAGACCATACCGCCTTTGACGTCTGTGCCGATGACCATTGCCAGCGCTACCAGGGCGTCACAATGGCCGTGGGCGATAATGTGCGCCGGGCGCTCGCGGAAACCTGCGGCGAGGTTCTCGCCTATGACGGCGAGATCTGCGACGCCAGGTTCTCCAAATGCTGCGGCGGCGTAACCGAACTCTTTAGCACCTGCTGGGAGGACAGGGACTATCCTTACCTGCAGAGCGTTAAAGATCCTTTCTGCGACACCTCCGACACCGAAGTCCTGGCCCAGGTCCTGAACGACTACGACCTTGAGACACACGATTTCTACCGCTGGGAACAGCGCTATTCGCGTGCGGAACTGTCGGAACTGGTGAAGGAGCGTTCAGGGATAGACTTTGGCGTGATTGAGAATCTGGCGCCTCTTGAGAGGGGTGCATCGGGAAGGATAAAGAGGCTGCTGGTGATTGGCTCAAAGCGGAGGATGGAAATAGGCAAGGAGTTGATAATCAGGCGCTGGCTGTCAAAGAGCCACCTCAAGAGTTCCGCCTTTGAAGTCAGTTGGGAAGGAGATGAAGTGGTACTGCAAGGCGGTGGCTGGGGGCACGGCGTGGGCCTTTGCCAGATTGGCGCCGCAGTGATGGCCTCGCGCGGATACGGTTACAAAGAGATACTGGCCTGGTACTATCCGGGCTCCCAAATAGACAAATGCTATGACTAAGAATAAGAATCCGTGGCTGTGGGTGCCTACGCTGTATTTTGCGGAGGGACTTCCGTATTTCCTGGTGAACAATATCTCCGTGATAATGTTCAAGAATATGGGAATGTCCAACGGAGACCTGGCCCTTTATACCAGCCTTCTTTACCTGCCTTGGGTGATCAAGCCGCTGTGGAGCCCGTTCGTGGACGTTCTCAAGACAAAGCGCTGGTGGATTGTGACAATGCAGGTGCTTATGGCGGCGGCGTTCTGCCTGCTGGCATTCACGCTGCCAAGGCCATCGGCGCAGCAGATTGCTGGAGGGAACATAGGCGTTTCGCCCTTCATCGTCACCCTGGTCATATTCTACGTCACGGCACTGGCCTCCGCCACGCACGACATAGCGGCGGACGGCTATTATATGATAGCTTTGGACAACCATACCCAGTCGGTGTTCGTGGGTATCAGGAGCACGTTTTACCGCATTGCCTCCGTGTTCGGGCAGGGAGTGCTGGTGGTCATAGCCGGCCTGCTTGAGAGGAAGACGGGAAACGTCCCGCTCGCCTGGACCATTACCATTGCGTTCAGTGCGGCGCTCCTTGGCGGCCTGGCCCTTTGGCACGCCTTCCAGGCGCCAAAGGTTGAGGCCGCGCCGGAGAAAGGGCGGCCCGCCGCGGAAATCTTCCGCGAGCTTGGCCGCAGTTTCGTCACCTTCTTCAAGAAGAAGCAGGTATGGTTTGCAATGGTGTTTATGCTGCTGTACCGCCTTCCGGAGGCGTTTTCGGTAAAGATGCTCAATCCTTTCCTGCTGGACAGCACGGCAAAGGGCGGCCTGGGCCTTTCTACGGAAATGGTGGGAATAGTTTATGGAACGGTGGGCGTGATAGCCTTGACCCTGGGAGGCATCCTGGGCGGTCTGGCCGCAGGCAGATGGGGATTGCGCAAGTCCCTCTGGCCTATGGCGCTGAGCCTTGCGCTTCCGTGCTCCGTCTATCTGTTCATGGCAATCACGCAACCGGCACAGATATGGGTGATCACCCTGTGCGTTGCGCTTGACCAGTTTGGCTACGGATTTGGCTTCACCGCGTATATGCTCTATATGATGTACTTCTCGGAAGGGGAGTACAAGACGTCCCATTATGCATTGTGTACGGCCTTCATGGCCCTTAGCATGATGCTTCCGGGGTTGGTGGCCGGCCATCTGCAGGAGTCCCTCGGGTACACCGGATTCTTCTGGATGGTGATGATTTGCTGCCTGGCCACCGTCTTTGTCACATTTTTTGCAAAAGTAGATCCATCGTATGGCAAGAAGAATTAAATACATCCTGGCTGCGCTTGCGGCCGTACTGAGCCTGACAGCCGCCGCTCAGGTGAAACCGGGCATTGAAGTTCTCAGGGACCGCAATTTCGAGGGCCTCAAGGGCAAGCGAGTGGGCCTGCTGACCAACCCGTCCGGCGTTGACCGCAACCTCAAGTCCACCATAGACATCCTTAACGAGAATGTGAACCTGGTTGCCATCTTTGCCCCGGAGCACGGAGCCCGCGGCAACATATACGCCGGCGGACACGTCTCCGACGAGGTGGACGAGGCCACCGGCCTCCCCATCTTCTCCGTGTACGGAGACACCCGCAAACCCACCCCCAAGATGCTCCAGGGCATTGACATTGTGGTTTACGACATCCAGGACGTAGGGTCCCGCTCCTACACATTCATCAGCTCGCTGGGCCTTATGATGCAGGCCTGCGCGGAACTGGGGATAGAAGTGATGGTGCTTGACCGCCCCAACCCCCTGGGCGGCCTCAAGGTTGAAGGCAGTTATCCGGAAGCCGGATTCGTATCGTTCGTAAGCCAGTTCCGCATCCCTTATATCTATGGCCTTACAGTTGGAGAACTGGCTCAGCTGATAAACGAGGAAGGCCTTAACCGCGGCCAGCTGGGCAAGGACCAGCCGGTGCGCTGCAAGCTTTCCGTAGTCCCTATGGAAGGCTGGCGCCGCGATATGCTCTTTGAGCAGACGGGCCTGCCGTGGGTTCTTCCTTCACCAAATATCCCATATCCCCAAAGCGCCATCGGATATCCTTCCGCAGGTCTTGTGGGAGAATTCAGCAACTATCTGAACATTGGAATCGGCTATACGCTGCCGTTCGGGGTCTTTGCCGCGGAGTGGCTCGATGCGGACAAGCTGGTTGCAAAACTGGACAGTTACAATATCCCGGGAGTGGCATTCCGGCCCATCCATTTCACCCCCACCTCAGGCTCCTCCAGGGGCAAGCTGATCCACGGGGTCCAGTATTTCTATACGGATTTCGAGGCCGCCACCATCACCCTCACCCAGTTTTACGTGATGCAGGCGGTTCACGAGCTGGCTCCCTCCCACAATCCTTTCGTGGGCGGAAGCTACGCTATGTTTGACAAGTGTTCCGGGTCTGACTTCATACGCAACACGTTCAGCAAGTCGTTCAAGGTGAGCGACATAGCAACGTACTGGAATAAGGATGTCCAGGCCTTCAAGGAGCTCTCGAAGGTCTATTACCTGTATTAGGATCCGCTAATAAACTCGAAGGTTTTCAGGAGGGGGCCCTTGTCGCCGGAGGCGTAAAGGGAAACCTTCCCGCTGCCGCCGCCGTCTTCTCCGAAAGGTATCTTTTCCTCCTTGATCACCTTGAGGAGTTGCTTTGCAATTGCGGGCGCTGAGTCTATCACCTTGACATCCGGCCCGGCGATGTCCTGTATGAGGCCAGCCAGGAACGGATAGTGGGTGCATCCAAGCACTATGCAGTCCGCCCCCTTGTCCAGAAGCGGCCTGAGGCTGGCTTCCACCACGCAGCGGGCGTGGTCCGAAGTCCAGTCCAGGCTCTCCACCTGCTCCACGAATCCTTCTCCCACGTGCTCCACGAAGGTTACCGAGCCCGGAAGGCTGCCCTTGGTGTTGTTGTATTTCCCGGCCGACAGGGTGCCTGCCGTAGCCAGCACACCCACCACTCCGCTGCGGGTGAGCTGCGCCGCAGGCTTTATCGCGGGTTCCATTCCAACGAACTTGACGTGGTCCCTGCGCCCCTGGGAGATGAATTCCACGCGCTCGTCAGGGGAAGAATACTCCGCACGGAGGGTGGCGATGGCGGCGCCGGTGGCCGTGTTGCAGGCCACCACAATGACATCGGCTCCCTTGAAGAGCAGGAAGTCTGAGATTTCCCTGGCGCGGTCTATTATCAGAGAAGCGTCTTTTTGGCCGTAAGGGCAGTAAGCGTTGTCCGAGAAATAGATATAATCCTCTGAAGGCAGGAGCTTGCGGACCTCCCTGAGAACCGAGAGGCCTCCTATACCGGAATCAAAGATACCTATTGTGGCCATACAGTAACAAAGATACAAAAACTTGCCCTATTTTTCTTATATTTGTACTAATATGGTAATTCTGGAGCAAATCAAAGATTTGAGGTCCCGCCTGGACACCCTTTTCAGCTGCCTTGGGATAGCTGGAAAGGAGGAGCAGGCATCGGACTTGGAGCGGCGTACCCAGGCGGCGGATTTCTGGGACGACCCCAAGGCCGCGGAAGGCGTCCTCAAGCAGATCAGTTCGCTCAAGCTGTGGATCAACGCCTTCAATGCGGCCAAAAGTGCCGTGGAAGACCTTGAGGTGCTTGCGGAACTTGACCCGGAAGGGGAGGACATCGACAAGCAGTTCCTGGTTGCCCAGTCAGAGGTGGAGGATCTGGAACTCAAGAATATGCTCGGGGCCGAAGGCGACCGTCTGGGAGCGGTGCTCACCATCAACTCCGGCGCCGGCGGCACCGAGGCCAACGACTGGAGCGCGATGCTTATGCGGATGTACATCCGCTGGGGCGAGCGCAACAATTACAAGATGACCACAACGGAACTTGTAGAAGGCGACGAGGCCGGAATCAAGTCCTGCACCATAGAATTCGAGGGAGACTTCGCATACGGATACCTCAAGGCGGAATCCGGCGTGCACCGCCTGGTGCGCATATCGCCCTTCAATGCGCAGGGCAAGCGCCAGACAACTTTCTCTTCCGTATTCGTTTATCCCCTTGTGGATGAGACAATCAACATAGAGATCAATCCCGGGGACATCGAGTGGGACACTTTCCGTTCCGGCGGCCACGGCGGCCAGAACGTGAACAAGGTGGAAACGGGCGTTCGCGTGCGCCACATCCCAACGGGAATCACCGTCGAGAATACGGAAACCCGCAGCCAGCAGGACAACCGTGCCAACGCGCTGCGCATCCTCAAATCCCGCCTGTATGACATAGAACTCAAGAAACGCCAGGAAAAGCAGGCGGAACTGGAAGGCCAGAAGAAGAAGATCGAGTGGGGCAGCCAGATCCGTTCCTACGTTCTGCATCCGTACAAGATGGTCAAGGACTTGCGCACAGGATGGGAGACTGCTGACACCCAGGGCGTCCTTGACGGAGACCTGAATGCCGTAATGAAAGATTTTTTGATGAAGAATTGACAATGGAAGACATAGAGATAGTACAAGTTAACATATTCGGCGTGGACAAGCCGGGCCTTACAACCTCATTCACGGAGATACTTGCCCGTTATGATGCATTTATCCTGGATATAGGCCAGGCAAACATCCACCAGTCCCTCACCCTGGGAATCCTCTTCAGGTCCACCAAGGACAAGTCCGGATTCATTATGAAGGACCTGCTGTTCAAGGCGTCGGAGTTGGGAGAGCAGATACGTTTCACCCTCATCCCTGTGGACGATTACAACGCCTGGGTGGCGCGTCAGGGCAAGAACCGCTACATCATCACCCTGCTGGGACGTACCATCAGCGCCCGCCAGATTGCTGACGTCTCCAACGTGATCTTCCGTCACGGGCTCAACATTGACGCTATCAAGCGCCTCACGGGCCGAATGGCCCTGGAGGTAGATGCCAATACCGCAAAATCCGCCATAGAGTTCTCCATCCGCGGAATGCTTTCCTCAGATGAGAGGCACGCGGTGCAGGCGGACCTGCTGGCAGTTTCGGGCCGCGGAGGCCTGGATTTCTCCTTCCAGAAGGACGACCTGTTCCGCCGCGCGCGCAGGCTCATCTGCTTCGATATGGATTCCACGCTCATCGGCACGGAGTGCATAGATGAGCTGGCGGCGCGCGCCGGCGTGGGCGACCAGGTGAAGGAGATCACCGCCAGCGCCATGCGCGGCGAGATTGACTTCACCGAGAGCTTCACGCGCCGCGTAGCCCTGCTCGAAGGCCTCGACGAGAGCGTTATGGAAGACATCGCCCGAAACCTTCCTTACAACGAGGGCCTCGAAAGGATGATGACAATACTAAAGAGGGTGGGCTACAAGACCGCCATACTGTCGGGAGGATTTACCTATTTCGGCAAATACCTGCAGCAGAAATTCGGCTTCGACTACGTCTATGCCAATGACCTGGAGATAAAGGACGGAAAACTCACCGGAAAGTATCTGGGAGAAGTAGTGGACGGCCGCCGCAAGGCCGAGCTCCTGCGCCTGCTGTGCCAGTTCGAAGGGATCGACCTGGCGCAGGCCGTAGCCGTAGGCGACGGCGCCAACGACCTCCCTATGCTCAACCTGGCCGGCCTGGGCATAGCATACCACGCCAAGCCAAAGGTGATGGCTACCGCAAGGCAGTCCATCTCCACCATAGGCCTTGACGGCCTGCTGTATTTCCTTGGGCTCAAGGATTCCAGCATAGAAGGATAACATCAACACCACATAGTTATGAAAAAGTTATTGGTATCCCTGCTTCTGGGATTATTCTGCGCAAGCGGCTTTGCGCAGGAAGTGAAGGTTACGTACTATTCCCCAAGGATAGTCCGGATCCAGAAATCTGCCGACGGGAAATTCCGCACCAAGCCAAGCGTGAGCGTGGTGATGGCTCCCCAGGCCAAAGTAAGCAAGCCTGAAGTGAAGGCCACCGTTGGTGCAGACGGCAAAATCGTTTTCACGGATGCAAAGGGCAAGGTTCTCCTGACAGAGGGCGCATCCTCTTTCAAGGCTATCACTGAAGGCCTTGACAAGGGCGCCTGGGAGGTCAGCCAGAGCTGGGCCCTGGACCCTGACGAACCCATCTACGGACTGGGAATGATCCAGAACGGAAAGATGTCCCTCAGGGGAGAGAACAGGGAAATGATACAGTCCAACACGGAGGATTTCCAGAACTTCTTCCAGTCCATAAAGGGCTATGGAATATTCTGGGACAACTATTCCCCAACCAAGATTGCGGACGACGGCACCCTGCTGAGCCTTTCCTCACAGGTGGCTGAAGACATTGACTACTACTTCATCTACGGCGGCAATGCGGACGGAGTGATCGCTTCCATACGCGAACTTACCGGCCACGTTCCCATGATGCCTCTGTGGACATACGGCTACCATCAGAGCCGCGAGCGTTACAAGAGCCAGCAGGAACTCCTTGACGTTGTCAAGGGCTACAGGGCCGTCGGAGTGCCCCTGGACGGCATTATCCAGGACTGGCAGTATTGGGGGACCAACTACACCTGGAACGCAATGGAGTTCCTTAACGAACTGTTCCCCAGGCCCCAGGATATGGTTGACCAGGTTCACGCAATGAACGCCCATATGTCCATATCCATCTGGCAGTCCTTCGGCCCGATGACCAAACCGTACCGCCAGCTCAAGGAAAAGGACCTTCTGCTGGAGTTCGAGACCTGGCCTGCCAGCGGTCTCTCATCCTGGCCTCCGCGCAGGGATTATCCATCCGGAGTCAGGTGCTATGACGTTTACAGCGCAGAGGCCCGTGACATCTACTGGGACAACCTCCTCCGCCTCTACAATATGGGCATCGACGCCTGGTGGATGGACTCTACCGACCCTGACCACACCTACCGCGAGGGAGACTTCGACCAGATGACCGCGATGGGCTCGTTCAGGAGCGTACGCAACCTCTTCCCCATAATGACTGCAGAAGGCGTATATGACCACCAGCGCGCACTCTCCAATGACAAGCGCGTCTTCATCCTCACCCGTTCTTCATTTATGGGACAGCAGAGGATAGGCGCCAACACCTGGAGCGGCGACACCCAGTCCACCTGGGACGACTTCCGCCATCAGATTCCTCTCTGCCTCAATTTCACCCTCACCGGAAGCCCGCACGTCAATGCGGATATCGGAGGATTCTTCCCCGGAGGATACAACAGGAGGGGAGCGGCGCAGACCTGCCACGAGAACCCGGGTTTCCAGGAGCTGTATGTCCGCTGGCTGCAGTTCGGTCTCTTCACACCTATGATGCGCAGCCACGGAGAGACCTCCCGCCGCGAGATCTGGGAGTTCGGCAAGAAGGGAGAGCCTATTTACGACGCAATAGAGAAAACCATCAAGATGCGCTACGCGCTGATGCCTTATATCTACAGCACCTCCTGGCAGGTAACCTCCAATGACGACAGCTTTATGCGCGCCCTCATAATGGATTACGCCGCAGACAAGAACGTATGGGATATGAACGACGAGTTCATGTTCGGCCGTTCGCTGCTCGTAGCCCCTGTAACCCAGGCTATGTATATGCCGGAGAGGCGTGCCTGGTACGACGAGGCGCCGGACTGGACGGAAAAGAAGGAGATGGAAGTGTATCTTCCTGCAGGAAACAAGTGGTATGACTTTGCCACAAACAAACTGTACAACGGTGGAGCCAATGTTACCGTTGACGCTTCTATAGACCATTGCCCGGTATTCGTGCGCGAGGGCTCCATCCTTCCGATAGGTCCTGACGTGCAGTACACATCGGAGAAGCCTTGGGACGACCTTGTAATATGCGTTTATGCGGGACCTAAGGGCAACTTCACCCTGTACGAGGACGAAGGCGACAACTACAACTACGAGAACGGAGTCTATTCAACCATAGATTTCACCCTCAAGGGACGCAAGCTCACCATAGGCGCGCGCAAGGGTTCGTTCCCGGGAATGCTCCAGAACCGCACTTTCCGTATTATGTACATAGACGGAAACACCGTGAAGGGACAGACCGTAAACTATAACGGCAAGGCTGTCACAGTGAGCCTCTAAGGGTTCAGGTCAGTCTTTTGGGTATCCGTATCTGCGTCCTTGGACGTAGGTACGGATACTATCGTTGTCTCGTCAGGGATGCGCTTGCCTCCCTTGGAAGAGTCACGCCCGTCTGTCACGCCGTTTATGTTTTGCCCGCGGTAGATGAAGAGGTACTTCAACAGGTTGTTGCCGGCAGCGTCCGTCATAGGGTAGCAGTAAAGGGTGGATATGTTGGTGAGGCTTATATCCAGTTTCTCCAGGTAATTATAAGAACAGTCAAGGAAACGCATTTTGGTGTTCTTGGACAGGTCAAGTTCCCTGAGGTTGTTGTGGTCGCATCTGAGGGTGTCAAGGCTGGGGAAATTACCCAGGCCGTTCATTTCGGTCAGGCCTTCGCCGGAGCAGTTGATTACCGTTACGGCATACAGTTCCTTGGAGGAGAGGCTGCCGTCCCCGTCCTGGTCAAAGTGCTTCAGGCAGAAATCAAGGAATGTCTTCTGCTGGGAAGAGATTGGGGAATTGATTCCGTCTTTGCGGTCACCTTTCCAAACCACCTCTACGGGATTCGCATCCGGGGTGCAGCAGACCGCGGATAAAGCCATTAAAGAAAGTATGATGTATTTGTAAAGTCGCATATAGGCAGTATTACAGTTCTATTGCCAGGCCGGCTGTCACCCCGAATGCCAGGGGCTTGCCGGAACGGTAAGTTGGCAGGTTGGTTTGTGTAAAGTAGTAAGACAGTTCAGGGCAGGCGTAAAGGCTCAGAACCGGAGTGAGGGGAATGCGGAGGTCCGCAAACAGCCTTGCGCTGAACTGGGCGCTTTCCTTGAATTCGCGCCCGAGCAGGGATGCGTTGAGGCAGGTTTCTGCAGTGGCGCCGGCTCCAATCCCGGCCGCCAGTGCGCGGCGCTGGATCAAGCGGTATTTGAGGTTAAGTGGTACTCCGAGCCAGTGCAGGATCTGCTTCTCTCCGGCTACTGAGGACCTCAGGTAGAAATATTCCGCACCGCTTCCGATGTACAGTCTATTGCCGATGGGAATGTCCAGGTTCACGCCAATCTTGACAGGCACCTGGTGCTCTATCAGTTCGGAGATGTCCATCACTCTCTTGGGCCCGTCGGAGATGTATTCGCCGTCGCTTTTGGTCATCAGGGCGGTGGGTGGATAGTTCACCATGGGGGATGAGGCTCCGCCCTGGTTGCCTCCAAGACCGCCACCCGCAAAGGAGACGCTTACTTTCCTGCGTTCTTTCTTCTTTTCAAGGGTTACGGGATGTCCTTGGGTGGGATACTCGCCGGTTGGATTGACTTCCCGTGAAGGTATATCCTGGATGGCTGCTTCCTGCTGTGCGGGAGCGCTTTCTTCCACGTAGATCTCTTGATGGTGGGGTGCCTCGTCTTGTATGGATACTACTTCACGATGCGTTGTTTCTTCTTCCTTCACGGCTGGGATTACGCGTGACGGGGCTTCCGCCTTTGGCGGAGTGGCTGCCTCAGGTGCGGGAGATTCCTGTGGCTCGTAAAGGTCCGGTTGAGAATCTGCCGGTGCCATTGGCGTGGTTTCCGGAATCTGGGCCACGATGCTGCCTTGCGGGTTCTCAACTACGGTGACGCCCTGCGGGGTGTCTTTCCTGGTGAACAGGAAGACGCCCAGCACGGCGGCCGCAAGTGCCGTCGCAAGGCCCGCGTACGGGAGCCAGGCTGCGGCGCGGCGCTTGCCAAGGTCAGCCTGGAGACGCTCCCAGCTGCCTTCGGACGGACTCATCTCCGCATTCTCGAATGCGGAACGGAGTTCATCGGTCCAAGTGCTGTTATTTTTCCTGTTCATTGAGATATTCTTTTATTTTCTTTGCCAATCGGGCCCTTGCCCTGTTATACTGTGAACTTGACGAATTCTCTTTTATTCCAAGTTTCTTTGCTATCTGTGCGTGTGACCAGCCTTCTATGCAGAATAGGTTGAATATTGTCCTGTATCCCTCCGGCAGTTCGGCAATCATCTTTGTGAGTACATCCATCGGGACCTTGGCCACATCCCCGGACTCCGGCCCGCTTTCGTCCGCATAGTCCGGGATATGCCCGTCATCCAGCGGTATGGGATCCCGGGCCCGGCTCCGCAGCCAGTCAAGGCTCTTGTTCACCGCAATCTTGCGCATCCAGGCGTACAAGGCCTTCTCCCCCCTGAAATCAAAGCGTCCCAGACTCTTGAATATGCTTATGAAAGAGTCGTGGAGCACATCCTCTGCGGCGCTCCGCTCACCCGTGTAACGCATGCACACTGCGAGCAAACGGGCAGCATATCGGCTGTAAATCTGGTCTTCTTTTATTAACAAAGGATTCTTTTCTATTAATTAACCCCCAACGCCCTCAAATCCTGCATCAAAACAGGGACAAATTTATAAATTTGTATAAAACTAATAAACAGCAAACATTATGGATAACAAGTATTCCGGAACACAGACTGAGAAGAACCTCCTGGAAGCATTTGCGGGAGAGTCCCAGGCAAGAAACAAATACACTTATTTCGCATCCAAGGCAAAGAAGGAAGGCTATGAGCAGATTGCCGCCATTTTCCTCAAGACCGCCGACAACGAGAAGGAACACGCAAAGCTCTGGTTCAAGGAGCTGAACGGCATTGGCGACACTGCCCAGAACCTTGCCGCCGCCGCAGACGGCGAGAACTTTGAGTGGACCGATATGTACGAAGGCTTCGCCAAGACCGCGGAAGCTGAAGGCTTCCCCGAGCTGGCCGCCAAGTTCCGTATGGTGGGAGCAATCGAGAAAGAGCACGAGGAGCGCTATCGCGCCCTGCTCAAGAACGTGGAGACCGCAGCCGTCTTTGCCAAGAGTGAGGTTAAGGTATGGGAGTGCCGCAACTGCGGGCACATCGTTGTGGGTACCGCCGCCCCCGATATCTGCCCCGTCTGCGCTCATCCTCAATCCTACTTCGAGATCAACGCCAAGAACTATTAGTCCCTTCCGGACTGTACAGGGCCAGTGCCGGGCAGGAAAGTGCCGCAATACAGGCTTGACGCCGAAAGCACTTTCCTGCCCGGCACTGGGCCCTTCCTTTCACGGAATGGCGCCAACCCACCGCGCCCAAAAGCGCCCCAATGCTGTCGCGGTGCGTAGTCCAAAGTCGCACCTGGCCACATCAATCGGCCACGGAGTGCCATAGAAGGCACATCGCCCGTGCCAGGTGCGATGATTCACCACGCACCAAGCCCCCAAACCGCCCAAACCTGTCGCGGTGCGTTCCCTGAGGCACCACCGCGCCCAAAATGCGCCCAATCCAGTCGCGGTGCGTAGTTCAGCGTCGCACCAAGCCCCCAAACCGGTAGTTGGAGGGCCGGGACGGGCCGAAAGCCGACACCGGCGGCTTCTGCCGCCGAGCCCCTTCCCCGAGGAAGGGGTTGGGGGATGGGGTAACGTATACAGGACGGAGTCCCTTCGCCCAAGGCACGAAATGCGAAAGCCAGGCCGATGCCTGGCTTTCAACAACGTTTTGTGCGGCTATATTGACAACTATCTAACCTTCCTGGATGCGTTGGATAAAATATCTGCCTTCAACGATTGGCTGAATATGCAGACATTTATTAGTCCATTATTGAATAAATGAATCTAGGGGGAAGAAGCGATGGACCTTTTGGAAAGAAATAACACTCATGTGACCATTGTGACGAGGAATAACTTATAGCTATTCCATCCGGGTAAATGTCTAATGATGTTATACGAGGTGAGCTAAAAAACTCATCTGAATCGCTCCCCAATGATGCCGCGATGCTCTTTGACCAATATAGGCTGTTGGCGTTGTCGTCAATCACAGGAGTAAAAAGGATAATCTTATAAACATCAGAATCATCAATATCCTTTCGGTTTCCAAATACTCCTGAATGAAATCTCGCACTGGTATCAAGATTAAGAATCCGGTATTTCATGAAAGATTCTTTTCCATATAGTGTTTCTCCTCCAAGTTGAATGACAGCCTTGTCAAAGGCATACTTATAAATGACTTGAAGTGAATCTGTTTCAATTGAAGATTCGACCTCAGAAGACCATCTCTGCCAATCCCCAATAAACTTATCAATATCTTTTATATCCCCTTTCTCATAATTGTCCAAAAACTTTGCAGGAATCGTTGAGGTGAAGTCAAAAGACTCAACAAGTTCCTTCAACGAATCGTTTTTCAAAGCCACACATGATTCATCATTATTGGGAGATGAGCGCTTTTTTCCTATGCAGGAATAAAAGCACAAAAGAATAATGATTAAAATGAGGACAAATCTTTTCATTATGTTGTTAGTTGCTTACTGTCAATACCCCTAAGGTCTATTGCAAAGGTAAAGGATTATTTGTCATCTGCAACAACATATAGATAATAGATTTTGTGCACCAGAGGGCCCTTTGGTGTACCAAATCAGGTTTCAGAGGCATTTCGTACAGGAGAGGGGTGTCTGGTGAACGAAATGGTGGGTAGGAGGTCCGGGACGGGCCGAAGGCGCCATCAGGCGCCGGCCGGAGCGTCAGCGAGACTTTCGTCAGAAAGTTGAAGCAGCGGAGGCCAGGGGGTGTCGGGGGAGCGAAGCGCCCCCGTCTTGAATAAGTCCCTTCGCCCAAGGCACGAAACGCGAAAGCCAGGCATTGGCCTGGCTTTCAACAGCGTTTCGTGCGGGCGAAGGGACTCGAACCCATACGCACTAGGCACTAGATCCTAAGTCTAGCTTGGCTACCAATTACAACACGCCCGCGCAGGACTGCAAATATGGTGTATTTTTACTATATTTACAAATCGTATTCGTTATGCAGTCAGGCGGAGGATATACCAGGACGTGGAACAGCATAAGGAACAGCACCGTTGCGGTGCTGCTCCAGTTCGTAGCCTTGCTGGTGGGTTTCTTTTCAAGGAAAATCTTTCTGGATTACCTTGGAACAGAAATACTTGGACTTAATTCCACCGCCTCCAGCCTCCTTGGCTTCCTGAACATTGCCGAGCTTGGAATAGGTGTTGCCATATCGGTCACCCTGTACAAGCCCCTTTTCGATGACGACAGGCTCACCATCAAGGAAATAGTGGCGCTCCAAGGCTGGCTTTACAAGAGAATTGCCTGGTTCATCATAATAGGAAGCGCCGTCCTGATGTGCTTCTTCCCAAGGATCTTCTCCAAGATGGAGCTGCCAATGTGGTATGCGTACGCAACGTATGCAGTGCTGCTGTTCAGTTCGCTCCTCGGGTATTTTGTGAATTACAAGCAGATACTCCTTTCCGCAGACCAGAAAGAATACAAGATACAGTTCAGTTTCCGCATCGTCTCCATCCTCAAGATGGTGGTACAGGCACTTGCAGTAAAGTATCTTGACAATCCGTACATCTGGTGGCTTGGCCTTGAGGTTGTGAATGCGGTTCTCACATCCATAATCATCAATAAGGTCATCTACAAGAACTATCCATATCTTAAAGGGGATGTGGCAAATGCCGGAAAGCTGAGGCACAAATATCCGGATGTGGTGACCAAGGTCAAGCAGCTGTTCTTCCACAAGATAGGGGGCTTTGTGCTCTCCCAGACCAGTCCTATCATCATTTATGCCTATGCATCGCTCACCCTGGTGGCTCTGTACGGCAACTATATGATCATAACGAATAACCTGAATTACCTTTTGGGAGCGATGTTGGCAGGCCTTGGAGCCAGCGTAGGCAATATGATAGCGGAAGGCAACCGCCCGCTTGTCCTGAAGGTTTTCAAGGAGCTGTTCTCTTCCCGCTTCCTGGCAGTTATGGTATGCAGCATCTGCATCTGGATCCTTGCCGATCCCTTCATCTGCGTATGGGTGGGGTCTGAGTATCTTCTGGACAGGACCACGCTGCTGCTTATTGTAGCACTGTTCTTCCTGGGTGGCATGCGCACTGTGGTGGATACTTTCATCAATTCCTACGGCCTGTTCCAGGATATCTGGGCTCCTATAGCGGAGGCTGTCCTGAACCTGGGCTTCTCCATAGGCCTGGGCTATCTATACGGACTGCACGGAATACTTCTTGGCGTGTTGGTCAGCCAGTTGGTCATCATCTTCACCTGGAAGCCTTATTTCCTGTTTACCCGTGGGATGAAAGAGCCTATCGGCATTTATATCCTGTTGTACGCCAAGCACTTGGCGGCTGCAGCCGTCAGCTTCCTGGCAGTGAGGGCGATAAGCGGCATCATCCCTGTCGACCCTGCCGCCGGCATCTGGCAGTTCCTCCTTTATGCCTCCATAGTATTCGTCTGCTGTACGCTTATCCTTGGAGGAGTCCTGTATGCTTCGGAG
This sequence comes from Bacteroidales bacterium, assembly GCA_017960545.1. GTDB lineage: Bacteria > Bacteroidota > Bacteroidia > Bacteroidales > UBA932 > Cryptobacteroides. The sequence goes on along the minus strand of JAGCYZ010000060.1, from coordinate 18,530 downwards.
TTTGGAATGCGGTCTTTCGTTAAAAGGATGTTGACCATAACAGGTGTGATTAAAGATTAGATACCAGATATGATACCCAAGATTATTCACCTGTGTTGGCTGAGCGGCGACCCGTATCCCAAAAAGATACAGTTCTGCATAGACTCCTGGAAGAAATACCTCCCGGATTATGAGATTATGCTTTGGGATACCAACCGATTCGACGTCAACTCTACCCCTTGGACCAAGCAGGCTTTCGAGGCAAAGAAATATGCGTTTGTGGCAGATTACATCCGCCTTTACGCGGTTTATAATTATGGAGGTATTTACTTCGACAGCGACGTTGAGGTTATCAAGTCTTTCAACGACGTGCTTGACCTCCCTTATTTCGTGGGCAGCGAAACAGAGGATACCAGCATTGAGCTGGCGGCGTTCGGCGCAGAAAAAGGAACTCCTTGGGTCAAAACGGCACTTGAGTATTATGAGGGGCGCAATTTCATAGGTGAGGACGGCGCAATGGATATAGAGGTCCAGCCTCTGGTAATGAGCCGTTTGCTGAGTTCAAGGTATGAATGGGTCCCCATCCGGGGAAAGGAAGAAGTCTCACTCGATGAAACAAAACTATGTGTTTTCCCTTGCGACTGGTTCAGCGCCCATCCATTCAAGGAAGGCGGAGGCTGCGAATACAGAATCACGGGAAACACACACAGCATTCATCATTATGCAGGCCAGTGGAGGGATGAAGAGTATATAGGTGGGCCTTTGCATAAATGGCTCTACAAGATATTTGGCATCAATTGGAGACTGCTTGACAAGTTTGTCAAACTGCACGGAAAGAAGTAAGGCAAAGAAGATTATAGTTATGATTCCAAAGATAATCCATCTGTGCTGGCTGAGCGGGGATCCGTATCCCCGGAAAATCCAGTTCTGCATAGACTCCTGGAAGAAATACCTCCCGGGTTATGAGATTATGCTCTGGGATACCGACCGTTTTGATGTCAATGCGCTTCCTTGGACCCGGCAGGCATTCGAGGCAAGGAAGTATGCATTTGCAGCTGACTATATCCGTCTTTATGCTGTATATAACTATGGAGGAATATACCTGGACAGCGACGTGGAAGTTATCAAGTCCTTTGACGATTTGCTGGACCTGCCCTATTTTGTGGGAAGCGAGGCGGGTCCTGAAGGAATCGAACTGGCCGCCTTTGGCGCTGAGAAAGGTTCCGAATGGGTAAAGTATGCCCTGGATTATTATGCAGGCAGGGATTTCATACTTGACAATGGAGAGATGTCAATGACGCCGATGCCTTCATTGATGGGGGATAGGATCCGCGAGAAGTACCAATGGACCCCTATAAGGGATGTCTCCGAATTTGACCGCGATCCTTCCAAGTTCTGCGTTTTCCCCCAGGATTGGTTCGGCGCCCGTCCCTTTGACGGGAAAGGCGGAATGCGTTATTATATTACGGAAAACACACGCAGTATCCATCACTATGCCAATTCCTGGACTGATGACGAGTACCCCGGAGGTTTTCTGCATAGAATGTATTACAAGATAACCGGTAAAGACTGGAAATATGGCGACAACCGTTTCCGGCTTTATGGAGATAACAAACACGTAAAAAAATACAATGATTCCTAAGCTTATTCATTTGTGCTGGCTGAGCGGCGATCCGTATCCTGACAAGATACAGTTCTGCATAGATTCCTGGAAGAAATACCTTCCGGACTATGAAATCATGCTCTGGGATACCAACCGTTTTGATGTCAACTCACTTCCTTTTACCAAGCAGGCTTTCGAGGCTAAAAAATACGCCTTCGTAGCAGATTATATCCGCCTTTATGCGGTGTACAACTATGGCGGGATCTATTTTGACAGCGACGTGGAGGTGATAAAGCCTTTTGACGAGTTCCTTCATCTGCCTTATTTCCTTGGCAGCGAAGTTGAGCCGTCGCGCCCTGAGATGGCCGCCTTTGGGGCGGAGAAAGGCACTCCTTGGTTGAAAGATGCAATGGAGTGCTTCACGGAGAGATCCTTTTTAAAGGAGGATGGACAGATGGATATCACGGATATCCCAACTGTTCTGGAGAAGTTGTTCCACGAGAAGTATGAATGGACTCCCATAGAAAACCTTTCAGAGTTTGACCCGGATCCTTCCAAGATATGCGTCCTTCCTGTTGAATGGTTCAACGCACATCCCCGTGTAGATGAAAAAAGGCTGGAATACGGTGTTACCGGCAACACTCACAGCATCCATCATTTTGCAAATTCGTGGACAGGCTGGGAGTATCCCGGAGGGCCGTTGCATAAGCTCTATTATAAGATAACCGGAAAGGACTGGTTGCTTGGCGACAACCGCTTCAAGCTATATGGAGATTATAAGAAGAAACGCAGGAAAAAGAAATGATACCAAAGATTATACACCTGTGCTGGCTGGGCGGTGATCCGTATCCTCCCAAGATACAGTCCTGCATAGACTCGTGGAAGAAATACCTGCCGGAGTATGAGATAATGCTCTGGGACGCCAAACGTTTCGACCTCAACTCGCTTGCCTGGACCAAACAGGCTTTCGAGGCAAAGAAATATGCTTTTGTGGTAGATTATCTCCGGTTTTATGCGGTGTACAATTATGGCGGAATCTATTTTGACTCTGACGTGGAGGTAATCAAGTCCTTTGATGAATTGCTTCACCTGCCATATTTCGTGGGGAAGGAGGCAGTTCCCCAAAGTATGGAGCTTTCCGCTTTCGGGGCGGAAAAAGGGACGGTTTGGGTGAAGGATGCGATGGACTATTATAAAGACCGGCCATTCATCAAGGAAGACGGAGAGATGGATATGACCCCTCTGCCTTTTGTGATGTGGCCTCATCTGAGCAAGCTTTATGACTGTTCATTCATTGAAAGCCCGTCAGAGTTTGATGATGACGCTTCCAAGATATGCATCCTCCCCGGCGACTGGTTCAACGCCCGTCTGTATATTGAAGGGAAAAGGCATCTGTACAACATTACCGACAATACGCACAGTATCCATCATTACGCTAATTCCTGGACCGAAGACGAGTACCCCGGAGGTTTTCTGCACAAATTATACTACAAGATAACGGGCAAGGACTGGAGGTACGGAGACAACCGTTTCCGGCTTTATGGCCAGACGCCCGGAAAGAAGAAATAAGAGATATGATACCTAAAATTATACATCTGTGCTGGCTGAGCGGCGATCCGTATCCGGAAAAGATACAGTTCTGCATTGACTCGTGGAAGAAATACCTGCCCGATTACGAGGTTATGCTTTGGGATACCAACCGCTTTGACGTCAACTCCCTTCCCTGGACCAAGCAGGCTTTCGAGGCAAAGAAGTATGCCTTTGTGGCAGACTATATCCGCTTTTATGCAGTCTATAACTACGGCGGAATCTATTTTGACAGCGATGTGGAGGTGATCAAGCCTTTCGATGAGTTCCTTCACCTGCCATACTTCGTATGCAGCGAGGCAGTGCCGTCCAGCGTGGAACTGGCGGCTTTTGGAGCGGAGAAAGGAATGCCTTGGGTCAAGGACGCAATGGACTATTACAAAGACAGGAACTTCATTCAGGAGAATGGAGAGAAGGCAATGACCGTAATGCCCATAATAATGGGAGAGCTGCTCCGCGAGAAGTATCAGTGGACGCCTATCGAGACCCCTGCGGATTTCGATCCCGATCCCGCCAAGTTCTGTATCCTTCCCCTGGATTGGTTCGGCGCCCATCCTTCAGACAAGGACGGAACCAGGTATTACATCACGGAGAATACCCACAGTATCCATCACTATGCCAATTCCTGGAACGATGAATATATAGGCGGTCCTTTGCACAAATGGTTTTACAAGATATTGGGCATTGATTGGAAAATGCTTGACAGATCATTCAAACTGTATGGAAAGAAAAAGTGAAAAATACGACGTCCTTGTAGTTGGGGCAGGCCTGTACGGCGCCCTGAGCGCCTGGAAGGCGAAAAAGGAAGGCAAGAAATGCCTGGTGATAGACCGGAGACCCCACCCCGGGGGAAACTTGTATTGTGACAATATAGAAGGCATCAACGTGCATACTTACGGCCCTCATATTTTCCATACGAGCAACAAGAAGGTGTGGGACTTTGTCAATTCCCTGGTCCCGTTCAACAGTTTCATAAACTGCCCCCTGGCTAATTATAACGGAGAGTTGTATAACCTGCCGTTCAATATGAACACCTTCCACCAGATGTGGGGCGTGACAACCCCCGCTCAGGCCGAGGCCATAATACGCGAGCAGAAAAGGGAAGTCAGGGGCGAACCCAGGAATCTGGAGGAGCAGGCGGTAAGCCTTGTAGGGCGAGACATCTATGAGAAACTGATAAAGGAATATACCAGGAAGCAGTGGGGCCGTGATTGCAAGGACCTTCCGGCATTCATAATAAAGCGCCTTCCAGTCAGGTATGTATATAATAACAATTATTTCAACGACACATACCAGGGAGTGCCCATAGGTGGCTACAACAAGTTGATCGAGGCCCTTCTGGAAGGTGTGGAGTGCCGCACCGGGGCGGATTTCTTCGAGGCCCGGGAGTACTGGGAAAGCCTGGCGGACAGCATAGTGTTCACCGGCAGGATAGACGAGTTCTACGGATTCCGCTTCGGCAAGCTGGATTACCGCACGGTGACACTGGAAACGGAAGTTCTGGACACTCCCAACTACCAGGGTAATGCCGTGGTGAATTACACTTCCAAGGCGGAACCTTTCACCCGCATAATAGAGCACAAGCACTTCGAGATGTTCGGAGATGCCGTCTATGCCCGCCCCAAGACCGTGATTTCCAAGGAATATCCCTGTGAGTGGAGCGAGGGCAAGGAGCCGTTCTATCCCGTCAATGACGACAAGAACGGCAAGATATACAAGCAGTACAAGGAACTGGCGGACAAGGAACGGAATGTTGTCTTTGGGGGGCGTCTTGCCGAGTACAAGTACTACGATATGGCTCCCATAGTAGAAAAAGTATTGGACCTCAAGTAGATTTATGCCGGCTGTCAGCGTAATAGTCCTGATTTACAAGGTTGAAGAGTACATTGCCCAATGTGCGCGGAGCCTTTTTGGCCAGACGCTCAAGGACGTGGAATTCATCTTTGTGGACGACTGCAGCCCGGACAGGTCTATGGAGATTGTAGATATGATCCTGGAGCAGGAATTCCCCTGGCGCCGCAGCCAGGTAAGGGTCCTGAAGAACGAGAAGAACAGCGGACAGGCCTACAGCCGCCGGAGGGGCGTCGAGGCCTCCACTGGAAAATACACCATCCACTGCGACGGCGATGACTGGCAGGAGGCGGATATGCTGGAGAAATTGTATCAGAAGGCCGAAGCCAATGATGCCGATGCGGTGGTATGTGCCTGGTTCCGGGACAATGAGCCTGTTCCCACCAAATACGGCCGCTCAGAGGGAAACTGCCGGGACATTATCCTTGGCGATATGGTTGCCGTGGGAGAAATCCAGTCGCTCTGGCGGTATATGGTCAAAAGAGAGGTCTATTACCGCGGGATCGATTTTCCTGTGTACAATCAGGGCGAAGACCACGCTCTTTTGGTGCAGTTGGTCTGGAAAAGCAAGGGCGTCTTTTGCGTAGATGAGCCGCTGTATCACTGGAGGACCAATATGTCCTCCATAACGCGCGATCCTTCCGGGCAGGGCGTCTTGCGCCGCTTCCAGGGAGACTGCGCCAATGACCGTCTGGTAGAGGCCTTCCTTGCAAAGGAGGGTGTGCTCGGGCGCTTCGAACAGCAGCTGGCCGCCCATAAACTGCTCTGTATGTTTGACCTGCGGCCATTGCTCCGCAAAGGCGAGGCCCTTGACATATGGCGAAATGAATTCCCTGAGATAAAAGGCAAGGTTTTATTCAATAAACATATTAAATTTGTCCATAAGCTTGAGTATTTGACAGATAGGTATTGCCCGCCGGCAATCATCAAAGCGGTTTATAAATGGAGAAGCAGCTCACGGTAATAATACCGTCTTACAATATGGCGCAGCTGCTGCCGCGCTGCCTGGATTCCCTTCTGGAATCCGGTGCGCAGGACGGCTTCGAGGCCATAGTGGTGAACGACGGAAGCAAGGACGACACCCTGCAGGTGGCGCTCCGTTACCGGGATGCCAATCCGGACTGCATCAGGGTCATAGACAAGCCCAACGGCAACTATGGGTCCACTATCAACGCCGCCCTGCCGCAGGCACGCGGAAAATACGTGAAGATACTGGATGCCGATGACTGGTTCAGCTCCGCAGCCCTGGCCAAGTTCCTGCGCGAGCTTTCATCCACGGATGCCGATATGGTGGTGACGCATTTTACGCAGATCCATCCAAAGGGCGTCAGGGAACTGGCCAAATACAACCTTTACGGCAAGGAACCGTATGAGTACGGCAGGACCTATGACCTGGACCGGATACTCTCTGACGGTTACATACGTTTCTTCCTGATGCATTCGCTGACGTACAAGACGCAGCTGTTGCTCAGGAGCGGTTACCGGCAGACCGAGGGATGTTCCTACACGGACCTGGAATGGGATGTGTATCCGCTGTTCTTTGCCCGTGACATAGTGTTCTTCGATACCGACCTTTACCAGTACAACCTGGACAGGGAAGGGCAGACAATGGATCCAAAGGTGCTCGCACGCAGCCTTGACCAGCTGGGAAGGGTGACGGAGAACATACTTGACTTTTACGAGCATTTCCCCGTGGGGGAACTGTCCCCTCAGAGGAAGGCTTTCCTTGACGGCTTTTACCGTAACAGGATACGCCTTATGGCAAAGAGCTACCTGCTGGACCTGCCAAGGGATATGTTCAAGGCGGATGAGTTCGCCCTGGTAGATGAAAAGCTGCGGGGCCATATGGAAAAACTGGGCCTGGAACCCTTCAAGCTGTTCCCGGCCAATAAGATAATAAGGGTGGATGCCTACAAGTACTGGCGCAGGAAGCACAGCCGCCTCCCAAAGGCTCTTGAGGCTGTCAATTCCGTCGCTGACAGGATAATGACCACCCTGTACAGAAAGATTTTCAGATAAGGAGTGTACTATGCCAAAACTGTTATTCATAAGGTACAAACGGGCCAAGAACATTCTTGAGGGAGGAGAAGTGGTGAGCAGGAGGAACCTTGAGGCCCTGGAGGAAGTTCTGGGTAAGGAGAACGTGGAAGTCATATACATACACGACGAGAAGGCAAAGAAAAAAAGCCGCCTCATAGGCGCCTGGTTCTTCCTTAGGAACTACTTCTTCGGGCTCACCCCCAAGAGGACCGCAGCCATTGTGGACAAGGCTATGGACTACGATTACCTTTGGATAGACCGCAGCGTCTTTGGCATAATTGGCCGGAAGGCCCGTCACGCCGGCTATAATGGGAAGATTATCTGTTTCTTCCACAATGTGGAGACGGTTTTCTTTGACGCCAAGCTCCCTAAATGGCTCCTTGGCCGCAGGGTCGTGCTCCGTTGCGCCCGTCACAACGACTCCTACTGCTGCCGTGTCGCCGATGCGATAGTGACCCTTACCAAGCGGGATTCTGACTATCTGGCCAAACAATACGGCCGCGGGGCGGATTTCATAGCTCCCGTAATGTTCAAGGACCGTTACGCCAAGGATATCTACCCGTTGGGCAACATTCCTTCCAAACCTCTGTGCGTGTTCCTGGGCTCATTCTTCCCGGCCAACGTGCAGGGCGTAGAATGGTTCGTCCGTGAAGTCTATCACAATGTAGATATCTCGCTGAAGATAGTGGGCAAGGGTATGGACAAGCTCAAGGTAGTGGGCAAGGACTGGCTGGATCCGGACATCGAGATAGTCACGGACGCACCTCAGCTGGAACCGTATTTCATCCAGGCGGACATTATGGTGATTCCAATCTTCAAAGGCAGCGGAATGAAGGTAAAGACCTGCGAGTCCCTTATGTTCGGAAAGAACATCCTGGCCACGGACGAGGCCTGGGAAGGATACGACCTGGACTTTGACCGCGCAGGCGGCCGGTGCAATTCCGCCTGGGAGTTCATCCAGCGCATCAAGGACCTTTCAAAGGTACCCGCTCCGCGTTTCAATGCTTATTCAAGGGAAGTGTTCCTGAGCAAGTATTCCGACGCCCAGGCGCCCGAACTTTTCCGTAAGATACTGGGTTAGAGGGACTCTATGGCCTCTGCCATCTTCTTCCAGGAATACTTGCGTTTCTGGGAGGCCAGGCCTTCTGAAAAATCCGGCCTGTCAGAAGCGAAACTCACAAGCGCATCCGCAATGGATTCCACCGTGGGCTCCGTAACGTAACCCGCAACCCCGTCAGGCACTATTTCCGGAAGGCCGCCTACGCGGGTCACCAGCATAGGCTTTTCAAAATGATAAGCGATCTGGGTGATGCCGCTCTGGGTGGCCGTCTTATACGGCTGCACGATGAGGTCCGCTGCGCAGAAGTAGTAGCGGACCATATCGTCAGGGATGAAGTCCGGACGGATGATGACCCTGTCTCCAAGGGCCCTGGCGGCCTCCTGGTATTTCTCAGGGTTTGAGTAGAACTCGCCGGCGACTATCAGTCTGAGTTCGGGGAACTGCGTCAGGCGAGGGTCTTCGAAAGCCTCAAGGAGCCAGTCAAGGCCTTTGTAATCCCTTACCAGGCCAAAGAACAGCAGATAGCGGCAGTCTTTCTCGAGCCCAAGTTTCTCAATGGCCTCTTCCCTGGGGACAGGGACGCCATAGTGGTCATACAGCGGGTGGGGGCACATAGTGGAAGGCTTGGCCGGGGCAAAACTGCGTATGTCTTTGAGTACGGAATCAGACATTGTGACAAAGCCGTCCACTGAGTTGCAGAAGTATCTGCTGAAAAACTTGTCCCCGGGCTTATGCTCGTGAGGGATGAGGTTGTGCACCAGCCCTATGCATCTGGCTCCGGATTTCCTTGCAATACGGGCGACGGTGCCAAGGGCGGGAGCCATAAACGGCATCCAGAAGGCAAAGACAATTATGTCCGCCTTCATCCTGCGCAGCCTGCGCCCCGTGCTTATCCAGTTGAACGGGTTGCAGGAATTGAGCATCCTGCATATCTCCAGCCCCTGCGGGGCGGGACCGTCTGAATACTGGGTCTTGCCTGGGAACAGGAAAGAAGGGTACTGGAGGGTGAACGTCACCAGTTGCACCTGGCTGCCGCGGGAAACGAATTCGGCCGCCAACCTTTCACTGAAAGCGGCTATGCCACCCCTGTAAGGGTATGCGGGACCTACTATCGCTATTTTTTGCGGACCGCCTTCCATATTCCGAACGCTGCGGCCAGGAGTATGGCCAGATAGATAAGTATTATGAAGATGGAGGACAGGATGTTGCCCTTGCGTACGCTGTCCGGCTCGAAAACGAAATTGATGGTATGCTCTCCGGCAGGGACGTTCATTGCGCGGAGCACGTAGTTGGCACGGAAGTAATCCGCTTTCTGCCCGTCTATGGTAGCCTTCCAGCCGTAAGGGTAGTAGATTTCAGAGAATACTACTGTTCCGGGCTGGGAACTCTTCACAGTATAGTCTATGCTCTTGGGCGTGTATGACGAGAGCTTGATCTCGGCGTCCTCCGCGATTCCGGGGGTGAGGTCGGTCACGTAAGGGGCGAACTCCTTGTCAATCACTGCCACTTCCCTGAGGTCCACGATGTTGAGGGCGTCGCTTTCCTGGTTGGCGTTGTCCACGACCTTGATGTCAGATACGAACCAGGCAGGTCCCATGGCTTCGGGGTTATACATAGGTTTGGGCGCGCCGTCATCGTCAACCCCAATTATATACTTGGTGTTGAGCATGCTGATCACCGGCAGATGCAGTTTGGAGAGGTGTTCGTCTATCAGGTCCTGGTAACGGCGGAGTTTGGCTGCGCTGTAACCTCCGATGGACTCAAGATAGTATGACGTCCTGGACTCGTTGAAAGTGTTGGTAGAAAGGTTCATCACCCTGAAATGAGGCTCAGGGTCCTGCATTATGGACTGCTCGTACGGAAGCATCTCAAAGGGCGACATGTTCTGCACTTTGGTCACGAAGTTCTTGTCATTGAAATACCTTCTGTCCACCGGCCACATGTCAACCAGTATGAGAACTCCCAGTATGGCGGCGAACAAACCGCTCTTGATCTTGCCCTTGGCGTAGATCCACAGGGCGAGGGCTGCGGCGGCGATGAATGCGAAGGAGCGGAGCGAGTCGCTTCTGAGAAGGGCCGCCCTCTGGTCCAGGATGGCGGTGTAGAGCCAGTCAGGATATGATCCGTTCCAGGTGGCGTCGTTTGGGGAAGAGAAACTGAACAGGCTTCCTCCCAGAAGGGCAAGCAGGAGGCAGATGCCTCCGGTGACGCCCCCTGCCCAGAGGATGCTCTTCCTGAGCTTCTTCTTATCAACTTTCCCCAGCATTATCTCCCTTATTGCCAGGAATCCGAGCAGAGGCATTGCCACTTCCGCTACTATAAGGATGGACGATACAGCCCTGAACTTGTTGTACATAGGGAAGAACTTGAAGAACAGGCTGGTCAGCCACATAAAGTTGCTTCCCCAGGAAAGCAGTATGGAGAATACTGTACCTATCATCAAGCCCCACTTATGGGGTCCGGGAACTATCAGGCATCCAAGTAGGAAAAGGAAGCAGACGATGGCTCCCATATAGACGTTGCCTGCGGTGAAAGGCTGGCCTCCCCAGTACATTGGCACGGCCTCGCAGAAAGCGGCGGCGTCAGAGGAAGTCACGCTATGTGAGACGAGAGTCTTGTAAAGGTCTGAATCACGTCCCACTTTCATTGTACTTGCACCGCCTTTGGCTCCGGGGACAAGGAATGAGAGGGATTCCCCGATGCCATAACTCCACTGGGTGGCGTAGTTAAGGTCAAGGCCATTGCTGGAAGCGGATTCCGTGGGCTCGTTTGTCTTTACTAGATCTGAATGGCCGCCGCGCATTGTCTCGCGGGTGTATTCGGCGTTGGCAAAGACATCGGCACAGTTGGCGCCCATTCCAATTCCTACGGCGAGTACGAAAACGGCTGTGCCTATGAGCAGGTCCCTGCCTTTCTTCTCCTTGAGGTGGAAGATGAGCTGCACCAGCCACATCAGCGCTATCAGCATGAAATAGTAGAAGAACATCTGAGGGTGCTTTGTGGCGCCTGCCGCTACGAACAGCATGGTGAGGACACCGCCCAGTATGTATTGCTTCTTGCTGAAAATGAGGTTGAAGGCACCCAGGACAACGGCGGTTTCCGCAATGGTCCAGGTCTTTGTGATATGGCCTGCGCCTATTATCACCAGGAAATAGGATGACAGGCCGATGGCTATCGCTCCCACTATGCTCAGCCATTTGTCCACGTCAAAGCACAGCAGGCATATGAAAAAGCACAGGAAATAGATGAAGATGATCCAGGCGGGACTGGCCGGTTTGTGAAGGAAGGATATCACCGGCTGGAACAATGTCTCGGAAGCATAATGGCCGCCTCCTATCTGGTAGTTGGGCATTCCGCTGAACATGGATCCGTTCCAGAAGGTGTAGTCTCCGTGGACATCGTGGTAAACGAGGGACTCGTGCACCGCCCCTGCAAAATTCTGCTGGTCTCCAGCATAGAGTACCTTGCCTTTCAGCTGGGGGGAACAATAAGTGTAACCAAGTGCCAGAAATATGATGATGGCGGCCACGTAGGCTCCATATTTGTTGAGAATGCTCTTGAAATTCATTTTATGGAATATATAACAGGGCAAATATAGCAAAAGATGCTATCTTTGCCGCATAAACGTTTGAAATATATGGAATACAGACAGCTTACCGCACAGGAAATAGAGCAGCTCAAAAGCCAGGGATGCAGCGCAGAAGACTGGGACCGAGTTCTGGTCGCAGACGCTTTCAATGCCAAGTACGTCAGGTTCAGCCGCTTCTCCGGCGATATCCGCCTGGGCGTGTTCGAAGTGGGCTTCAACCTCCCCGGAGGCATCCACAAACATTCCGGACTCTACAATACCACCCTTCATAACGTCCAGGTAGGCAACAATACCTGTATAGAGGATGTAAGCAACTACATAGCCAACTACCGTATCGGGGACAATTCGTTCATCGGCAACGTTGACAGCATCATAGTGGACGGCACAACCACCTTTGGAAACGGAGTTGAGGCCGCCGTCCTGAACGAGACCGGCGGCAGGGAGGTCCCTTTCTATGACCGTCTGTCCGCACAACAGGCATATATCCTTGCCCTTTACCGCTACCGTCCAGTCCTTATCGACAAGATAAAGGCTCTGATAGGGGAGTACGTGGAGAGCGTAAAGGCCACATCCGGAACCATCGGGAACAACGTGACCATTATGGATACCGGAACCATACGCAACGTGAAGATAGGGGACAACTGCGCAATTGAAGGAGCCAGCCGCCTCAACAACGGAAGCATCAACTCCAACGCCCAGGCCCCGGTGCATATCGGCGAAGGCGTAATAGCAGACGACTTCATCATCTGCAGCGGCTCCAGCGTGGATGATAACGTAACCCTTGAGCGCTGCTTCATAGGCCAGGCCTGCATAATGGGCCATTCATACTCGGCTTCGGACTCGCTTTTCTTCAGCAACTGCCACGAGGAAAACGGAGAGGCGTGCGCCATTTTCGCAGGCCCTTATACCGTGACCCATCATAAGTCAACCCTGCTGATAGCGGGTATGTTCTCCTTTATGAACGCCGGCTCGGGTTCCAACCAGAGCAACCATATGTACAAGTTGGGGCCCATCCATCAGGGCATATTGGAGAGGGGAGCCAAGACCGCATCGGATTCCTATATCCTGTGGCCTGCCAAGGTTGGCGCTTTCTCCCTGGTGATGGGACGCCATACTGCCCATATGGATACCTCCAACCTGCCTTATTCCTACCTCCTTGAGGACAAGGCTTCCAGTTATATAGCTCCCGGCGCGAACATCAAGAGCGTGGGAACCATCAGGGATGCCATGAAATGGCCCCGCAGGGACAAGCGCAAGGATCCGGACAAGCTGGATTATATCAACTTCAACATCCTGAGCCCCTACACAATGCAGAAGGTGCTCAAGGGAATAGAGATACTGCGCTCGCTGCGCCGCTCTTTCGGGCCAGATATCGCGGAATACCCCTACCAGGGCGGCTGGATCCGCTCCTCTTCCCTGAACAAGGGTCTCAACTACTATTCCATCATCCTGGACAAGTTCCTCGGGAACTCGCTGGTTTCAAGGATAGGGAAGTCAAAGGCCGAGACCTGGGAGGAACTGCTCAAGGACCTGCGTCCGGACAGTGAGATAGGCCTTGGCAGCTGGGTGGACGTTTCCGGCCTGATATGCCCCAAGAACGCCCTGGACCCGTTCCTGGACCAGGTGGAGGAAGGAGTCGTAGCCGGAGTTGACGCCCTGGACGAATTCTTCTCAATGATATACTCTGAATACTATTCATACGAGTGGACCTGGGCTTACGACATAATCCGCAAGTATTACGGCGTTTCCCTTGACAATGCGGAGCCAAAAGACATACTTGAGCTGATTGCCAGATGGAAAGAAGCTGTAGTGGGACTTGACAACCTGCTGTACGAGGACGCCAAGAAAGAATTCTCCCTGAGCTTCATGACCAGCTTTGGCGAGGACGGAGACCAGGAGACCCGACGCAAGGACTTCGAGCAGGTGCGCGGCTCTGACTTCGAGGGCAATCCGTTCGTCCAGATGGTCCAGAACCATATAAAGGAAAAGACGGCTCTGTATGAGACTACGGAGCAGAGGATAAAAAAAGTAGCCGCTTGAGACGGCTACTTTTTTTATTAGGATCTTTCAATTATTCATCCTCAAGCTGGAGGTGCTGTACATAGATGGCTTTCATCTTTGCTGCACGCCTCTTCTCTGAAGGCTTCTCAAAATTCTTGCGGGCACGGAGCTCACGGATAGCGCCGGTCTTCTCGAATTTCCTCTTGAACTTCTTAAGAGCTCTCTCTATGTTCTCGCCTTCTTTGATAGGTACTATAATCATCCTTTAAATCACCTCCTTTTATTTTTGAGCGTGCAAAGGTAAGGATTTTTCCTAAAAAACAAAACTTTATTAAGAAACATTTTTGTTATATTTGCGGTCCTAAACCCGACTTATATGGACAGCCCTTTCATTTATTATAAATATGTCACCGGAAAGAATTTTGTGGGTCGCCGCAAAGACGTCACAATTATTTCCAACTTCCTTTCCCAGGGCGAGAATGTAGCCCTGATCGCGCCGGCCAAGAGCGGCAAGATGTCCCTTCTTCAGCAGTCCCTTTACCAGATGAAAATGCTGCACCGCAATTATGTGGTCGCGGAAGTGTCCCTCCTGGATGTGCGCACGGTGCAGGAGTTCCTCCTGCGTCTGGGTGATGCGGTGATACGTACCTGCGCAAACACCCCGGGAGAATACACCCGTGCGGTGGAAGACCATCTTCAGGGGACTCATTTCGTGTTCGACCAGGCGGTATTCGCGGATTCGGACAGGATAGTCTCGCTGAACTGGGACGTGGACAAGGATGACATACAGGCAATGCTTCGCCTGCCGTACAAGATGACCGCCGGGGGAGACAGGCAGCTGTACATTGTCCTGAAAGAGTTCCAGAACCTTTCCTTTGCGCCGGATGCGGACGCGTTCTTCAAGATATTCGAGTCCGTTTTGAGTGAATCGGGGAACTACGGCCGCAAGCAGTGCTGCTTTGTCTTTATGGGTTCCCAACTGAACGCGATGAAGGAGATATTCACAGAGAGGCGGTTCTTTTACCGTCTTGTGGAGGTCTTCGTCCCTTCCGAGATTGACGAGAAAGAACTGAAGGATTTCGTTTCAAAGGGCTTTATGGTAACGGGCAAGGTGGTGGATCCCGAACTTATGCTGGGGGCCTGCCGCCTGTTCAAGGGAAACGTCCATTACCTTATCCATTTCGCCGCTATCTGCGACCACCTGTCAAGGGGCTATATAATGGAGTCGGTTATGATGGACGCCCTGGAGATGCTCATCTCCATCCACGAGCCCCGGTTCCTGGGTATGATGGCGGACCTTACCACATTCCAGGTCTCCCTGCTTAAGGCCGTTGCCGAAGGCTGCACCAAGTTCAGTTCCGCAGAGGTGGTGCGCCGCTATGCGCTCAGCTCATCGGCCAACGTCAAGAGACTCAAGGATGCTTTGATCAAGAAGGAGATAGTGACATTCGACCAGGAGGACAATCCCCACATCATAGACCCGCTTTTCGAGTACTGGGTTAAAAAGCGCTATTTCCGCCTTGTAGGCTAGGCAATTTGGAAAAAATATTTTGCGGTTTGGAATAATTCTTCTAAATTTGCAGTCCTTTAAAATATTGTATGACCGCTAAGCCATTGAAAAAGAGCTGATTGGATATCAGACGCTTACGGTTTAAACTTAAAAAAGTTTATTAGAGATGTACGCAGTAGTTGACATCGCAGGCCAGCAGTTTAAAGTTGAGGCTGGAAATGAAATCTTTGTTCAGAGGCTTCCTCAGGCCAAAGGTGAATCAGTGGAGTTCGGAAAAGTGCTTCTCGTTGGAAATGACGAGGGCGTGAAGGTAGGTACTCCTTATCTTGACGGCGCAGTTGTCAAGGCAACCGTGCTCGATGACAGTGCAAGGGCAGACAAGGTGCTCGTTTTCAAGAAGATCCGTCGCAAGGGCTTCCAGAAACTGAACGGTCACCGTCAGAAACTTTCCAAGATTCAGATTAACGAAATCGTTTAACGGTAAAAACAGATTGAATTATGGCACACAAGAAAGGTCAATCAAGTTCAAAGAACGGTCGTGAATCCCAGAGCAAACGTTTGGGACTCAAGAAATTCGGTGGCGAGGTCGTTAAGGCTGGAAATATCATCGTCCGCCAGAGAGGTACGGTTCACAATCCGGACAAGAACGTAGGTATGGGCAAAGACCACACCCTTTATGCTCTTGTTGACGGAACTGTTAAATTCACAAAGAAAAGAGAGAACAAATCCTACGTATCGGTTATTCCTTTTGAGAACTAACCCGGGGGTTTGTTTATCGGACAATAAAGGGACTTGCACTTCGGGAATAGTGTAGGTCCCTTTTTTAAATAAGTTATATGCTCACACTCAAGACTTTACGTGACAACCCCGAGATGGTTGTCGCAAAACTGGCAAAGAAGAATTTCGATGCCAAGGCAATAGTTGCCGAGATTTTGGACCTGGATACTCTCCGCAGGTCCCTCCAGACAGAAAGCGACGCCCTTAAGTCATCCCAGAACCAGATGGCCTCCCGTATAGGCATGTTCATGAAACAGGGCCAGAAGGAAGAAGCTGAAAAGGCAAAGGCCGAAGTTGCCGGAATGAAGGAGAAATACAATGAGATGATAGCGCGCCTGGACCAGGCTGAGAAGGATATGAACGCCAAGATAGTCCTTCTCCCCAACCTTCCGTGCGACCTGGTTCCTGAAGGAAAGGGGGCTGAGGACAACCTGGTTGTAAAGACCGGCGGACCTGAGGTCAACCTTCCGGAGAACGCTCTCCCTCACTGGGAACTCGCAAAGAAATACGACATCATTGACTTCGACCTGGGAGTGAAGATCACCGGAGCCGGATTCCCCGTTTACAAGGGAAAGGGAGCAAAGCTCCAGAGGGCTCTCATCAACTTCTTCCTGGATTGCAATACAGCCGCCGGCTATCAGGAGACCGAACCTCCTGTAGTGGTTAATGCGGCATCCGGTTTCGGAACCGGCCAGCTTCCTGACAAGGAGGCCCAGATGTATTACTGCGGACTGGACGATTTCTATCTGGTTCCTACCGCAGAAGTTCCCCTGACCAACATTTACAGGGATGAGATACTCCAGAACGCAGATCTTCCCCAGAAGATCACTGCATACACTCCTTGCTTCCGCCGCGAGGCCGGTTCCTATGGCAAGGACGTACGCGGACTTAACCGCCTGCACCAGTTTGACAAGGTGGAGATCGTAAGGATAGAGCGCCCTGAGGACAGTTATGCGGCTCTTGACCAGATGGTTGCCCACGTGGAGGGAATCGTCAATAAACTGGGTCTCAAGTACCGCATCCTCCGTCTCTGCGGCGGGGATATGAGTTTCACTTCCGCAATCACTTATGACTTTGAGCTTTGGAGCGCGGCGCAGCAGAGGTGGCTGGAGATTTCTTCAGTATCCAACTTCGAGAGCTATCAGGCCAACCGCCTGCATCTTCGCTACAGGGACGAGTCCGGCAAGGCCACCCTCTGCCATACCCTGAACGGCAGTTCCCTGGCTCTTCCGCGCGTTGTGGCCGCCCTTCTTGAGGACAATCAGACCGAGAACGGCATTGTGATACCTGAAATCCTCCGTCCTTATACCGGATTTGACGTAATTGATTAAGCAAAGGACCATACTTGGAATAGATCCCGGAACCAACATTCTCGGTTTCGGGATCATTTCTGTCAGTGAGTCCGGGAAACCGCAGTTCCTGGATATGGGCGTCGTGGACCTCCGCAAGGAGAAGGATGCCTATTCCAAGCTTGCAGCCATCAGCGCAAAGGTGGGAGCCTTGTGCGACCAGTACCACCCGGACGATATGGCCATCGAGTCTCCGTTCTACGCAAAGAATGCGCAGGTGATATTCAAGCTGGGACGCGCGCAGGGCGCGGCCATCGTGGCCGCCGCCGGCCGCGGCATCCCGGTTACGGAGTATGCTCCCCGCAAGGCCAAGATTGCCATATGCGGCAATGGCGCGGCCTCCAAGGAGCAAGTTGCAATGATAGTAGAGAAAACTTTGAAGATAGACATCCAGCCGGAGTTCTTTGATGCTACCGACGCCCTGGCAATAGCAATGTGCCATTATTATCAGCTCTCATCTCCGCTGTCCGGCGTCTCGTCTTCATCTTCCTGGGAAAAATTCCTGGAGGCGAACCCTTCAAGGATAAAAAAATAATTAAAAATTTATAAGAACTGATTAAACTTTGGGCGGTCTGTATTGTCTAAAGACCGTTGACTTGAATAATCAGAATCATTTATATGAACAAATTACTCAGAATCGCGCTTGTAATTGCAGTGTCTCTCACTGCCGCGGCGCAGTCTTTCGCACAAAACATTACAGCAACCCTCAAAGAGGCGGCTACGGGAGATCCCGTCGGCTATGCAACGGCTTCCATAACCCCTGAGGGATCAGAATCAGTTTACAAGTATTCCATCAGCGACACCAAGGGTGCGGTGAACATCGAGTCCGTCAAGGACGGCACCTATACCTTCAAGGTGGAGCTTATGGGTTATAAGACATACTCCAAGGAGATTACCGTCAAGGGAGAGTCTGTAGCCCTTGGCGAGATCAAGCTGGAAGAGGATTCCGAGATGCTTGACGCAGCCGTGGTTTCCGATGTTGCCAACCCTATCGTCGTAAAGAAGGATACGGTTGAGTACAACGCCTCTTCCTTCCTGGTTACGGACAACGATATGCTCCAGAACCTCCTTGCAAAGCTCCCTGGCCTTGAGGTGAACTCAGACGGTTCCATCACCGCCAACGGAGAGAACGTTACCAGGATCTACATCGACGGAAAGACCTTCTTCCTTGACGACCCTCAGCT
>JAGCYZ010000059.1 GCA_017960545.1 Bacteroidales bacterium | reverse complement strand
CTCGCTCAAAACGAAGCGGGCGCCCAGAGAGTGACGCAAGTCTGCAGAAAGGATGTATTCCGAAAGGGTGGACTGCAATGACAGATGATTCAGCGTCTCCCTATAAACCTTGTCCTGCTCCTGCACCGTCCCGTATCTGTTCGCCGAGAGAGAAACGCTCAGGTCAGACTTTCCCCATTCGTGTCTGAAGCGAAGCAGGCCCACCAGGTTGCTCCAGCCCATCATTTCGTGCGATGCGTCCGGCGTGTCAAAGGCGTAGCGGTCCTCGCTGGCCAGCGCCGACGCCATAAGCGAGCTCCGCGGCCCAATCTTCCACTGCAGCTTGCCATACAGGTCTCCAACCTTCGCGGAGAAGTTGTCCATCCCGCCCAGCAGGCTGGGGAGGGCGCCGCGCACCGCGCGGTACTCCCAGCTCAGCGGCGATATACGCGCCGACATCAGGAACGACAGATCCTTGCCGATTGGCCCTTCCGCATCCGCACTCACAAGGAAGTTGTTCACCGCCGCGCCCGCGTGCACCCTGTCCGTTGCGGGAGCCTTGGTCTCGATGCGCAGGTGCGCCGCCGTGAAGTTGCCGTCGCTGCCGTCAAAGCCTCCCTTCAGCAGCGTGGTACTGCCTATCATCTGCGTTGGCACAATGGTGGTTAGTCCCAGGATGTGCGAGTAGCCGTACACCGGCACCCCGTCAAGCGAAAACAAGTTATTGCCTACACCGCCGCCACGGACATATATGGCCGTAGTGCCGTCAGCGCCGGTGGTCACTCCAGGGAGCCCCTGCGTCCAGCGGATAGGGTCTCCCTCGCCCATAGGCGACACAACGCCCCGGATCCCTTCAAGACCCGTCTGAAGGCGCCCCAGGCTGATATTCACCCTTCTGGTTGCCGTAACAACCGTCTCCGAGAGCGTATCCGTCCACGCCGACTCTTGGGCCCGGAGAGGAAGAACCGAAAGGAGGGCTACCAAAACCATGAAAGATTTACTAATCCATTTCATCTATTATTGATCTGAATTCCGGGTCCCTTTGTGGCAGTACTGCTCCGCAGTCATTAAAAGAAGATGGCTCGTTGCTACGGTCATAATCAATGTATGTGCCTTCTGATGACCACTGGAATTTACGCTCAATCTTGCAACCAAAAACGCCCAACTTAGGGGAGCCATCGCTGCCTTGGATATTTGCATAGAAATTATCTCTAAGATATATTGTGGTCAAATCTGTTGAGATATTCATCTCATTCATCTTACATGCATCTTTTAGATAATTATCTAAAGCCTCAGACACTGCCGTCCAAACCACATACCCTTCATCTTCAGCCAACTCTCTGACATATCCCCAATGCTTGTCAAAGTATGCATCTACAAAACTATCAGGATGATTATATGCCCCTTTGAAACTACCTGATACGCCAAATTCTATTGGGTCTTTATTGACGATATCTTTTGGAGGGATGCGTATATATTTCCGATGCATAGGAGACCTTTCCATAAAAGGATACAATGCCTTTATGTGAGTACCAGCCAACAATCCTGTAAACTGAGGCTTTATGGGATACGGAATAGGTTCTTCCCATTGAATGGGAACATAGGTATTCCCCGTCACATTGAAGCCATCTGCATCTTTGTAATCAGTACATATAGCATCAGCTATTTCCCTTTGCCCTGTTGCCTGGTTATAGTTCATCGCATATATCCATACCGGATCTTCCAAAGCGGTAACGCACCAAAAAGTCTCTCCACGGGGTATATCATCACCATCAAGCCAGACACCTCTTTCACCAACATTATCAAAAGGTTCTTCTGGAATGATAGTTGGATTACCAAGATAACCGGTGGGACTTTCTACCATATCCATAAGCCAATATACGTGTTGTAAATAAGATTTTATCTTGTCCGGCATCAAATCTTCTGCCCACAAGGTTTCATATCCAGGGACAGTTACTTCCAGACGGTACTTATGTCGTGGCTGAGCAGCATAATGAAGCCGCCACACTCCATCGTTATCTCTAGCGAATTCGAAGATCTCTCCTCTTGTAATATCCTTCAGTATCGCCTCTGCCTCCATCACTGGTGGCGCCTCATTGATAGAAGCACCCTTCGTGTAAACTATATGTAGCTCTTGTACAGGATCGTCAGAAAGGATGCACGATATTGCCACTTCCGGTCTTTCCTTCGCGTCCATGGTGACATCTTTAACGCAGGAAGGCAATTCCATCAGAAGCATTATAAATATCATAATAATGTGCAGTTTTTTCATAATTTTAGACGTAAGACATTAATAATGTTTCATCTCTTAAACACACAATTACCTCAGATACGTCTCCTTTTTCTGCATTTTCAGCCCACAGCTGCTTCGGAGCAGAGCGAATAGACGTTGAATCCCAGTACCTGCCGCGGTCGGTGGAGTTTGGTACAGGAGAGGGCGCTCTGGTGAACCAAATGTGGGAACGGAGGGGTTTTGTACAGGAGAGGGGCTTCTGGTGTACCAAATGGGGGTGAGACCCTTCGCTGACGTGTAGGACTTGGGATGATCAGTGGACCTTGATGAGGTCTTCCCAGGAGGTGGAGAACAGGGGGGAGCAGTGCTCGCGGCGGATGCCTTCGGCGTAGTGGCCGGGGCGCTGGGAGGCAACCCTGAGCATATTGCTGCCGCTGGAATTGAACTTGTCCATCAGTTCGGAAACCTTGTCCGCCTTCTGGCGCTGTTCCTCTTCTGTGTCAAACAGGTCTCCCTGCACTGCGTCATCGGCAATTATGTTTGCTATGATAACACCCGCGCGCTTGTACTGGTAGCCTTCCTTGTAGATGCTTTCCAGCGCGCGGAGGGCGGCGGAGACAATCTGGGGAGTGTTGCTGGAGGGCATCTCAAGGCGGGTGGTGGCGGCGGGGTAGTACTGCGGAAGGTCCTTGCGGAAAGGGTTGGTCTGGATGAAGGTGCAGACCTCGTAGGCAAGGGAGTGCTCCTTGCGCAGCTTGTGGGCGCAGATTCCGGCAAAGTCGGATATACGGAGGGTGAGTTCGTCAAGGTCAGGGATGGTTTCCGCGAAAGAGCGGGAGGTGCATATGGTCTGGCGCCTTTCGTGGTTTTCTTCCTCGATGACATCCTCTCCCTGGAGCTCCTGCCAGGTGCGGACGCCGGTGATTCCCATATGCTTGTGCACCCAGGCCGAAGGCCTCTGCACAAAGTCCAGCGCCGTGTTCACTCCCATCTTCTGGAGCTTTGGGGCGCTGCGCCAGCCTATGCCCCAGATGTCATCTATGGGCGTGAGCTGCAACGCTTTAAGGCGCTTTTCATCGGTGTCAATCACGCAAACTCCGCGGTAGCCGGAGTATTTCTTGGCAAAGTGGTTGGCGACCTTTGCCAGGGTCTTGCTGGAGGCGATGCCAATGCTCACGGGGATGCCCGTCCAGCGGCGTATCTTGCGGACGAGGTCCCGGCACAGGTTGCGGGCCTGGTCAAGGCTCATTCCGTCCAGCACCATAAAGGCTTCGTCAATGGAATAGACCTGAAGTTCAGGGCAGGCTTCGCGCAAGATGCCCATCACGCGGCGCGAGAGGTCCCCGTACAACGTGTAGTTGGACGACCGGACCTCTATGCGCCGGCCGTTGGCGCTCTCCCGAAGCTGGTAATAGGGGACGCCCATCTTTACGCCCAGCGCCTTGGACTCGTTGGAACGCGCAACCACGCAGCCGTCGTTGTTGGACAGCACCACTACGGGGCGGCCCTCCAGCTGCGGCTGGAAGGCTCTTTCGCACGAGACGAAAAAGTTGTTGCAGTCCACCAGCGCGTACACGACCCTATTTTATCTTCTTGATTACGTAAGTGACTATGCCCCAGACGGTAAAGTCATTGCCTTCGGTTATGTGTATGGGCTTGTATTTGGGATTGCCGGACAGCAGCCACAGGTCCTTGCAGCCCAGGATGTTGTACGACACTCCCGGCTTATGGGCTTCCTGGCCTCCTTTCTGCGGGTCCTTGAAGGATATGAACTTGAGGGCGAACTCCCCGTCTATGAAGCAAACGGCCATATCGCCCTCCTGGGGCTCGAGGGACTTGTCTATGACAAGCACGTCCCCCTCGTCCACTCCGGCATTCACCATAGAATCCCCCACCACCCTTCCGTAGAAGGTGGCGGCCGGGTGGCGGACCAGCTCCTTGTTCAGGTCCATTATCCCGTCCATATAGTCCTGAGCCGGAGACGGGAATCCTGCGTGGATTCCCGCCTGGGCCATAGGTATGCCCTGGATATGACTTTCTTCCATTTAGATTCTCTTGAGAAGCTCCTCGGTCTGTTTCTCGTATCCCGGCTTGCGGAGCAGGGCGAACATATTCTTCTTGTAAGCCTCCACGCCAGGCTGGTTGAACGGATTGATACCCAGCACGTAAGCGCTTATTCCGCAGGCGAACTCAAAGAAGTAGAACAACTCTCCAAGGTTGTATTCGTCAATCTTCTCTATGCTGACTCCAATCTGCGGGACACCGCCGTCAATGTGGGCCAGTTTTGTTCCAAGCTGGGCCATTGCGTTGCAGTGCTCCACCCTCTGGCCGGCCAGGTAGTTGAGCTGGTCAAGGTTCTCCTTGTCCTCTCCGATCACTACGCAGCGGCGGCTGTTCTCTATGTTCACAACGGTCTCGAACATAACCCTGTCACCCTCCTGGATGAACTGACCCATTGAGTGAAGGTCAGTGGTGCATATTACGGAAGCGGGGTAAATGCCCTTGCCTTCCTTGCCCTCGGACTCGCCGTAGAGCTGCTTCCACCATTCTCCAAGGTATGTGAACTTAGGGTTGTAGCTTACAAGGATCTCCACCTTCTTGCCAAGTTCAGAGTAGAGGAGGTTGCGCATTGCGGCGTACTTCAGGGCCGGGTTCTCAAGGCTGCGATCCTGCAGGGCGGCTGCGGTGTCCGCCGCGCCCTTGAGCATTGCGCGCACGTCAAATCCGGCCAGCACTATTGGCAGCAGTCCCACCGGGGTGAGCACGCTGTAACGGCCTCCCACATCGTCAGGAACCACAAATGTGCGGTATCCTTCCTGTGTGGAGAGGGTCTTGAGCGCGCCTCTGGCCGCATCTGTGATAGCCACGATGCGCCTTGAGGCTTCGCCCGGATATTTCTGCTCAATGAACTGCTTTACTACCCTGAAGGCCACTGCCGGCTCCGTGGTGGTTCCGGACTTTGAGATGACCACGCAGGCCACGTTGCGGAGTTCCATAAGGTCGGTAAGCTCTGCAAGATATTCTTCGCTGAGGTTGTTGCCCGCGAATACTATCTGCGGGGCGTCCTTTGCCGGCAGGAAGCTGTGTGAAAGGGCCTCCAGGGCGCATTTCGCGCCAAGGTATGAACCTCCGATTCCAATTACCACAACCAGGTCCGCGCCCAGGGCCTTCCAGTCTTCGCGGACTGCCTCGCAGTCTGCTATCAGGCTCTCAGGAGTGTCCGTAGGCAGGGTCTTCCAACCAAGGAAGTCGTTTCCGGCTCCGTTTCCGGCAACCAGCGTATCAAAGGCCTCGAGGGCCTTG
>JAGCYZ010000058.1 GCA_017960545.1 Bacteroidales bacterium | reverse complement strand
TGACAAGGAAAGCAGGGTGGAGAGTTTCGACAAGATATTCCTGGCCGATGCCGTCGCCACTACCGCCGGCGCCTGCCTGGGATCTTCCACAACCACAACATATATCGAGAGCGCATCCGGTGTTACCGAGGGCGGCCGCACAGGTCTCACCTCTTTCACCGTAGTGGTATGCTTCGTCCTGGCCCTCTTTTTCTCTCCTCTGTTCCTGGCCATCCCTTCGGCCGCAACAGGAGCAGTCCTGGTAGTAGTAGGAGTTATGATGATGTCTCCTATCAAGGAGATCGACTGGTCTGACTACTCAGAGGCCATCCCTGCATTCATCACCGCCACAATGATGCCTCTTACCTACAGTATCGCCCACGGTATCCTTCTTGGTATCATCGCTTACGTTGTAATCAACGCCTGCACCAAGAACATCAAGAAGATCTCCGTTGCGATGTGGGTTCTCTTTGTCCTGTTCGTCCTAAGGTATATCTTTATGTGATGAACTAGGCAAATAGCTCCCGGAGGACTTTGAGGGACTGGATGTTGAGGGAGCATTCACTATGATAGCCGATGTACTGCAAAAGTATGTCGGCTATCCTGTTTCTCTGCTCGCCGGTGAGGGGGAGGAGGAGGGTCTCCGTGAAGGAGCTTTGGAGGAGGGATTTTATCTGGGGGAGGGAGTCCCCGGCAAAGGGGAGGAGCGCCTCCAGCGAAGGCGCGAAGCCTAGTGCGTGGGCGTACTCCAGCAGGAAGCGCAGGTGGAAGTTGGAAAAGTCCCTTTCCAGGGAGTCAAGGGTGAGGATACTGCTGCGGCACCAGTCAAAGAGGCCTTCCTCGTAGAAGCCGTCGCGGATGCTGCGGTAGAGCACTTCGGACAGGAACATCGCTATGGAGTTCTTGTACATATTGCTCCGGAGGCTGTAGAGGGGGTAGAGGGCAGATATGTTTTTGGCGCGGGCAAGCTGGGACTTGGGATTCTCTATGATATCGGCTTCAAGGATGCTAAGGGGTAGGAACATAGCCATTGAGCCGCCCTTGCCAACGTTCACAATGAAACTGCGGCGGCCGTACTCCCTGCTCAGGCAGTGGAGCACAATGGCGTTGTCCTTGAACTTGGTAAGGGAAAGGACAATGAGCTGGGTGTTGCTTGTCACTTGAGGTTCTCTTTTAGCCAGGAGGCCATAAGGCGCAGGGACATTCCCCTGTGGGAGATGCTGTTCTTGAATTCCTCCCCAAGTTCAGCCATAGTGTAGCGAGGGAAGGCGTCAGGGATGAATACGGCATCGTAGCCGAAGCCGTTGGTACCCATCTCCTTTGTGGCAATGCGGCCTTCCACCACGCCGTCAAAGAAGTGCTTTTCCCCGTCCTCCAGGATCAGGGTGACGACGCAGCGGAAACGGGCGGTGCGGAGCTCCTCCGGGACGTCCTTCATTGCGGACAGGAGTTTGCGGCGGTTGGCGGCAAAGTCGTGCCCCTCGCCCGCGTAGCGGGCACTGTGCACGCCCGGCGCCCCGCCAAGCGCATCAACCTCCAGGCCGGTGTCGTCCGCGAAGCAGGCGGCGTGTGCGATATTGAAAATATGTTCCGCCTTTAGTATGGAATTTGCTTTAAGAGTTTCTCCGGTTTCTTCAACGTCTTCCGTGATGCCCATATCGGCCGGACATACCAGCTGGTAGTCAGGACCAAGGATATCGGATGCCTCGCGCAGTTTGCCGCGATTGGAGGTGCCAAAAATAAGTTTCATAATACAAATTTATTATTTTTGCAGTAGATATGAGCAAGAAAATAATAATGTTGGCAGCCGCCGTGTTGTGTGGCACGGTTGCATTCGGACAGTCCAGGAATTTCAATCTGGGCAAATGGACGGAAATCCAGAAGGCGCTTCTCCAGGAACTCAATTATTCTTATGTAGACACCCTCCCCGTAGACCGTATAGAAAGGGTGGGCGTTGACGCTATGCTTGAGGCGCTGGACCCATATACCGTATATATCCCCGAAGAGGAGAACGAAGACCTGCAAATGATGCTCAACCGTACATACGGTGGAGTGGGCGCGGTTATCTACAAGCCGGACGTGAACGGTTACGTCTCCATCAACGAGCCTTACGAGGGTTCCCCGGCCCACAAGGCCGGCCTTGTCTGCGGAGACGAGGTTATGGAGATTGACGGCGTAAGCGTCATAGGCCTCACCACGCAGGAGTGCAGCGACCGTATGAAAGGCACCCCCGGAACCAAGCTCGTCCTCAAGGTAAAGAAGCTCCGCACGGGCGCCATAGAGGATGTGAACATCACCCGTGAGCGTATACATCTCCCTGATGTAGAATACGTTGGAATGATAAACGACACCACCGGATACATCTATCAGAGCGGCTTTACAGAGAATGTTGCCCAGGTGGTGAAGGAGGGTATCAAGAGCCTCAAGGAGCAGGGAATGAAGCAGCTTGTGTATGACCTCAGGGGCAACGGCGGCGGAATCCTTCAGGAGGCGGTGCAGATTGTGGGCCTCTTTGTCCCAAGGGGATCGCTGGTGGTTACCGCCAAGGGCCGCAACCCTTCGGACAATCACGAATACAAGACCAACTCCGCTCCGCTGGATACGGAGCTCCCAATAATAGTGCTCACTGACGGAGGCACCGCCTCTGCATCAGAAATCGTTTCCGGCGCCCTCCAGGACTATGACAGGGCTACCATTATGGGTACGCGCACATACGGCAAGGGCCTTGTGCAGAGCATCCGCCCGCTGCCTTACAACGGCCAGCTCAAGGTGACCACAGCCAAGTATTATACGCCTTCCGGCCGATGCGTACAGGCCATCGACTACAGCCATCGCAACGAAGACGGCAGCGTAGGGGCAATCCCTGATTCCCTCACCACGGAGTTCAAGACCGCAGGCGGCAGGATTGTGCGAGACGGCGGCGGCATTACGCCTGACGTTATCATCCGCTCGGATCCTTACAGCAGGCTTACGGTATCGCTGTCATACAGCGGAATCCTGGAGCAGTACGCGCTGGAGTTCGTCAAGAAGCACGCTACCATCCCCGCGGTTGAGGACTTCCACCTCTCCGATGCGGACTACGAGGACTTCGTGGCCTTTGCAAAGAACAAGGAGTTCGACTACCGCTCAAGCGCAAAGACCTACTTTGACCAGATGACTCGCGAACTGGAATCCGATGGTCTCAAAGAGTCGATGGCAGACCAGCTGGAGGCCCTTAACAAAGCTCTGGACATAGACAAAGAAAACTATCTCCGCCTCAAGAAGGACGAGATTGTACCTTTGATAGAGGAAGAGATAGTTGTCAGATACTATTTCCAGGAGGCCGGGATCAAGCTTCGTCTCCGTTACGACGACCAGCTCAAGAAAGCGCTGGAGTCACCACGGATATCACTGTGATCCCAGTACCAGGCAGACTATTCCGGCAAGCAGGATAGCCAGGTCCAGGCTCTTGGCCTTGAGGTTCTTCTCCTTGAAGACGATGGCCCCCACTACAAAAGTTACCACTACGGAGCAGCGGCGCATCAGTGAGATCACTGAAAGCAGCGCTCCGTCCTGTTTTAACGCAAAGAAGTAGAGCATATCCGCTCCCGTGATGAACACGGCAATCACCACCAGCAGCCAGTCCCATTTGAAGCGCTCGCGGTTCTCCTTGTCGCGCAATGACTTGACAAGGATGCACAGCGCCAGGAGGACCGTAATGTAGAAATTGCACCAGCTCTGCAGGAAAAGCGGATCCATACTGGCCACGACTTTCTTGTCGTATAGCGCGCTTGCCACTCCTGCAAGGATGGATACCGCCATTGCGGCAACTCCCTTGCTCTTGGAGAAGTCAATGCCTTCCTTCTTGCTGGCACCGCTGAGCAGCGTGAGGGCAAGCAGGGCCAGGGCTACGCCCGCCCACTGCCAGCCGTTGAGCTGCTCCCCGAACAGCACAATGGAGAAGAGCACCACAAAGAAAGGCCTGGAGGCCTTGAGGGTGCTCACCGTGGTGATGGGCAGGAGCTTGAGGCCTATGAGGCCGCTCACCCAAGAAGTGGTGACCAGCACGGCCTTGAGTACCAGCCTCAGGTGGTCTTCCACCGGTCCCGAGGACAGGAAAGGGGAGAGGAACAGGGTGGACAGGGCCGTAGCGGCCAGCAGCACCCACAGCACGCTGTTGTTCTTGAGCGCCTGTTTCTTGAAAACGTCATAAATGCCCAGCATCAGGGCTGAGCCCAGAGTCATCCAAAGCCACATATCCTATAAAGTTTGTCCTCCTATGAATTCTCTCATTATTGAAGTTGGCGGCACGGCTGCTATCTCCTTGGGTTTCAGAACCCTGACGGCCTCCAGGAATTTAAGCAGCTGCGTTGCCTTGGGGAACGCCGGAGATGATTCCTTTATATTCTCCAGCAGGGGCTCGGCGAAATACTTGAGCAGCGGCAGGTCGTAGAGGGTGGAAGAGTTGAACATCACGTCCGCATTCTCCTCAAAAGGGAAGATGTTGTTGGTCTCTCCATTGCGTACGCTGGGCCAGCGGAGGATGGTATCCTCCGGGCTTGCACCGCGTACGCGGTTGTCGCGGACTATGCGCCTCAGAAGCCTCTTGTCCGTGGTGGAGAAGTGAACTTTCTCGCCCCCGGGCAGCGCGGACAGGGCGGAGATGTATATGCGGAAAATCTTGGTCTGGTCCACGCCGGGGGTAAGGGCGGGGTTGAGGGCGTGGATGCCCTCCATAAACAGGATATCGTTTTCGTGCAGGGTAAGCTTGTTGCCGTTGTAAACCCTGTGCCCGGATGCAAAGTCGAACTTGGGGATTTCCACCTCTTCGCCTTTGAGCAGGGCGTTGAGGTTGTCATTGAGAAGCTCGATGTCCATTGCCCCCAGGGCCTCGAAATCGTATTCTCCGTTCTTGTCCCTGGGCGTGTTCTCCCTGTTATGGAAGTAGTTGTCCAGTTCTATGACCTTGGGGGATATGCCCAATACGCGGCACTGCTGTGCAATGCGTAGTGACGATGAAGTCTTTCCGCTGGATGACGGCCCGGAGATCATCACTATCTTTACGTGGTCGCGCAAGAAGTAGATCTGGTTTGCTATTCCGGCATATTTGCGCTCCTGGCGGGCTTCGCACAGGTTGATCAGCTCAATGCCACGGCCTTCGTCCAGCAATTCGTTCAAATCCTGCAGGTTGTTCACGCCAAGGGCGGTGCACCAGTTGCGATATTCATCGCGTGCGGCTTGAATTTTAGTCATTGTCTATATGTTTAGTATGTTTTTCAAATAAGGTCCGGTGACGGAATCGGGGTCTTGGGCAATCTCCTCCGGCGTTCCGCAGGCGACTATCCGTCCGCCGCGGCCGCCTCCGTCGGGTCCCATATCAATTATGTAGTCCACGCTCTTGAGTATGTCCAGGTTGTGCTCTATTATTATCACGGTGTTTCCCTGGTCCACCAGCTTCTGGAGTACGTTCAGCAGCACTTTTATGTCCTTGAAGTGCAGTCCGGTGGTTGGCTCGTCAAGTATGTACAATGTGTTTCCGCTGGCCTTCCGGAACAATTCTGCTGCAAGTTTCATGCGCTGGCTTTCGCCTCCGGAAAGTGTAACTGAAGATTGTCCCAAATGGACATATCCAAGGCCCACGTCCACAAGGGCCTTTAGTTTCTGGGAGATCTTGGGGATGGTCTTGAAGAACTCGTACGCCTCGCTGATAGGCATCTCCAAAACGTCGTTTATGCTCTTGCCCTTGTATTTCACCGCCAGCGTATCTTCTTTGTAGCGCTGTCCACGGCACTCCTCGCATACAACGTTCACCGGCGGCAGAAAGTTCATTTCAATCACTTTTATGCCGGCTCCGTTGCACGCCTCGCACCTTCCTCCTGGCACGTTGAAGGAGAATCGTCCAGCCTTGAAACCCCTTACCTTTGCATCCGGGGTGTTCCCGAACAAATCCCTGATGTCCGTGAACACGCCCGTGAATGTAGCCGGGTTGCTGCGCGGGGTCTTGCCAATGGGGCTCTGGTCAATCTCTATCAGTTTGTCGATATTCTCCACGCCCACGACTTCTTTGTACGGCAGCGGCCGCAGCTTCGCGTGCTGGATGAGGTTCTTGAGCACCGGCATCAGCGTCTCGTTGACCAGCGAAGACTTGCCGCTGCCGCTCACTCCGCTCACGCCGATGAAGCAGCCCAGGGGGAAGTCCACGTCAAGTTCCTTGAGGTTGTTGCCGCTGGCGCCGCGTATCCCTACGAACTTGCCGTTGCCCTTGCGCCTGGTCTGAGGCACCTCAATGCTTTCCCTTCCCTGGAGATAGTCCAGGGTAATGCTCTTCTTTATTTCCTTTCCCGGATTGGCGGGGCCGTTGTAGCATATCTTTCCGCCCAGTTTTCCCGCTCCGGGGCCTACGTCCACAATCCAGTCAGCCTGCGCCATTGTCTCCTGGTCGTGCTCCACCACAATTATGCTGTTGCCCTCGTCGCGGAGTTTCTTGAGCGACGATATCAGCTTGTGGTTGTCCCTCTGGTGCAGGCCTATGGACGGTTCGTCCAGAATGTAAAGCACGTTGACCAGCTTGGAGCCTATCTGCGTGGCAAGGCGTATGCGCTGCCCCTCTCCTCCGGAGAGCGATGCAGTAGCCCTGTCCAGCGTGAGGTACTCCAGTCCCACGTCAATGAGGAATCCGACGCGCTCGTTGAGCTCCTTGAGGATGTCGTACGCTATGGCGCTTTCCCTGGAGTTCAACTTTGCAGGGAGTGCTTTCAGCCACTCCTTCAGCTCGCTGATCTCCATTGCGGCCACCTGGTCAATGGATTTGCCATCAATCTTGAAGAGCCTTGCGTTGGGGTTCAGGCGGGTGCCTCCGCATACGGGGCACACCACTTTCTGGTCTATGTCGTCCACGATGCCTCCAAAGTTCACCATCTCCGCGTCGCGTCCGTCGCCAATGCGGAAGAAGTCGTCTGAACCGAAGATTATGTGGCTGAGCGCCTCGTCCGGAACCTCGGAGATTGGCTCATATATTGAGAAGTCATACTTGCGCGCAATTGCGCGGATGATGTCGTACTTGCGGTTCTCGCGAACCTTTCCCAGCGGGACGATGCCTCCGTCCGCTATGCTCACGCTCTTGTCCGGAACTATGCTGTCTATGTTCACGTCCACTATCATCCCAAGGCCCTTGCAGTGCGGGCAGTAGCCTTCCGGAGAATTGAACGAAAAGCTGTGCGGAGCCGGCTCCTGCAGGGATATGCCGCTCTCCGGATCCACCAGGTGCTTGGAGAAATGCTCCAGGGTGTCCTTTTCAAGGTCATATACCGCAAGCGAGCCCTTTCCAAGGTTAAGGGTGGTCATTACGGAGTCCCTGATGCGCTTCTCGTCTCCGTCTCCCGGCTTGAGCTTGTCCACCACCAGTTCAATGAAGTGCGCCTTGTATCGGTCCACGGATTCAACCTCCTGAAGGTTGGTGAGTACGGAGTCTATGCGCACCTGGGTGAAGCCTTTCTTGCGCAACTGCTCGAAGAGATCCCTGTAGTGACCTTTACGGCCGCGGACCAGCGGAGCCAGCAGCATACACTTGCGGCCGTGGTAGTTGGACAGGATCATAGAGACTATCTGCTCGTCAGAGTACTTGATCATCTCCTTGCCCGTAGCGGGGGAGTAAGCGCGCGACGCCCTGGCGTAAAGCAGGCGCAGGAAGTCGTAGATTTCGGTGATGGTGCCAACCGTGGAGCGAGGATTGTTTCCGGTAGTCTTCTGCTCAATTGCTATGATGGGGCTCAGGCCCTCGATGCTTTCCACCTGGGGTTTCTCAAGGATACCCATAAAGTGCTTGGCATACGGGGAAAGGGTGTTCATATAGCGGCGCTGGCCTTCGGCATATATTGTGTCAAAGGCAAGCGATGATTTGCCGCTGCCGCTGAGGCCGGTGACCACCACGTATTTGTCGCGCGGGATATCTACGTCTATATCCTGCAGGTTGTGGGCCTTGGCGCCTCGTATTTTAATGAACTTATCCATTTGACAAAAACGGGTTGCGGGCCCTCTCTTCCCCTATGGTCGTGTCCCAACCGTGGCCCGGGTGGACGCTTGTGTCGCCGTCCAGGCCTATGAGCTTGACCGTGATAGATGCAATTTCCTTGTCATAATCCCCTCCGGGCAGGTCCGAACGGCCTATAGAGCCGGCAAAAAGAGTGTCCCCGCTGAACAGGTCTCCGCTTGAGGGGCACAGGAAGCATACGCTTCCCGGGGAGTGCCCCGGAGTGGATATCACCTCCAGGCGTGTCTCCCCAAACTCCACCGCCTGCCCGTCAAACAGGTCCACGGTGTCCCAGGAAGTGTCAGGGCAGGGCATATACATCATCTGGGCCATCAGGTCAGCGTGGTCCTTGACATATTTTTCCTCAGGGCTCATATAAACCTTGATCCCGGGGAACTCCCTGAGACAGGCTGCCACCCCATAGATATGGTCTATATGGGCGTGTGTCAGAAGTATGCATTGGATGTCCAGGCCCAGTGTCCGGACAGTGGAGAAAAACTCCCGCCCCTCTTCCTCTTCCATAAACCCGGGATCGATGATAGCGCCCTTGAGGGAGCCGTCCCAGATTATGTATGACCTTTCCTGGAAAGGGTTGAAGAAGAAATGGCGGATATTTAACATTCCACAAAGGGATTAGAATACAAATTTAGCAAACCTTTGTTAAATTTGTGAAACTTACCGGACAATAATATATGCACATAGGAGTAGCAGGAAACATAGGCTGCGGCAAGACAACGCTCACCACAATGCTTGCGGAGCACTACGGATGGATTCCCAAATTCGAGTCCGTGACATACAACCCTTATCTGGAAGATTACTACAAGGACATCAAGCGCTGGTCATACAACCTTGAGACTTATTTCCTTGCCCAGAGGTTCCGCGACACCCTTGAAATAGCCAATTCCAAGGAGGTTATAATCCAGGACAGGACCATCCTGGAGGGCGTCTTCATATTCGTGGCCAACAACCGTGACCTGGGCAACCTGTCCCAGAGGGACTATGACACATATATGCAGCTCTTCGACCTTATGATGTCAATGGTCAAGCTGCCTGACCTGCTCATATACATCCGCTCCTCCATACCCCGCCTGGTATCCCAGATCCAGAAGCGCGGCCGTGAATACGAGCAGACCATCAGCCTTGAATACCTCACCGGCCTCAACAACCGCTACGAATCCTGGATAGCCAACTACCCCGGCGAACTCCTCATCATAGAAGGTGACCAGCTTGACTTCAAGGACAACCCTGAAGACTTCCAGTCCATCACGGACCGCATAGACGCCCGCCTCTACGGCCTTTTCCCGGAAGAATCCGAATAACCTTTTCCCAGGATAATCTTGCAGATGTGCCTTGTGATGCTTTGCAGGGCATACTTTCGGTATGAAAATCTT
>JAGCYZ010000057.1 GCA_017960545.1 Bacteroidales bacterium | reverse complement strand
CGCGGCAGTTCATCCAGGTATGTGCTCCCTGGCAGAAGTAAGCCTGATGGCGGATATTCCTCTCGTTGAGGGCTGTGTCAAGGCCACGTGAAGCGCTGCACAGGCCATCGTCTATACCACAGCTTACCCAGAGGAGCTTGAGGTTTGAATTGATGGCGTCCGGAGCGGCATAGGTTCCGTTGTCAAAGTTGGTGTTCCACTCCCCTCCGAAGATGGCGGGGGCGAAAGCGCATACATAGTGGAACTTGTCAGGGTTGCCAAGTCCGGTGGCAAGGGTCTGGCGTCCTCCAAGTGAGAAGCCTGCCACTGCGCGGTGGTCGGCATCGGCCTGAACCTTATAGCTGGACTCTATGTAAGGCATAACCTCGTCAACGATCTCGCGTACCACAATCTCAGTGTTCATTGCGTCGTAAGCCTGTGCAAGGCCGCGGAGGATCATCTCAGGATACGGGTTGGCGTAAGGCATCACCACAATCATAGGCTCTGCCTGTCCTTCAGCGATGAGGTTGTCCAGGATGTTGTTCATCTTGCCTACCTTGAACCAGGTCTCGTATGTGTCGGTCATACCGTGGATGAGGTAGAGCACAGGGTATTTGGTATCCTCTGCAGGGTTGTATCCCGGAGGTGTGTAAACGCACATAGGACGGTCGAATCCGAGCCTCTTTGAGGTGTAGTACCTGTATGAAACCTTTCCGTGGGGAACGTCCTGGAGGTCCTGCATTGAAGGAACGGAACCGCGTACGTCAACAAGGCTGTTTTTGAAGCCCTCGTTGGGGAATATGTCAGGGTTGTTGGGGTCCGCAATCTGGGTTCCGTCAATGATGAAGCAGTACGGATAGATGTCCGGTGTCTTGGGCTTTACGGTAACTGACCATACGCCGGCCTCGTCCTTGACCATTGGGGCGTTGCGCTCCAGCATCTGGCAGTTGAGCATCACCTGGGTGGCGTTGGGAGCCTGGCAGCGGAAGGTCACGCTTCCGTCGGCATTGATCTGGGGAGAGATGACTCCCTGAGGGAAGAGCCTTGCCATTGTCTCCCTTGGAATTGTATATTGCTGGGCGCCTGCGCTGATGCACGCAAGGGCCACGATCATTGCTGCAAATATCTTTTTCATATTCCTTTCCTCCTATTATTTGAACAACAGCGGCACTGACTGGTCAAGGAAGCACTTGGCGTTCATCCAGGTGTGGCCGAACTTGTCGTCGGTGAAGAATTTGATGTTCTTGATCTTCTTGCTGTCAAGGAAGTCCATATACTGCTTGGCGCCCTCGTAGAGGAAGTCGTCCGTGCCTACGCCAAGCCAGAAGAGCTTGATCTGGCTGTTGATGTCAGGCCTGTCGTATGCGGGCAGGTCCATTGAGGTGTAGGAACTGTAGCAGCAGAAATGGGAGAACATATCCAGATGCCTCAGGCCGTGTGAAAGGGCCTGGTTGCCTCCGCGGGAGAAGCCTCCCACAGCACGGTGCTCCCTGTCCGCAATTGTGCGGTAGTTTGCATCTACGTAAGGCACTATGTCGTTGATGAAGTCCTCGCTGGTCATATCGCCCCTGCCCCTGAGGTCGGTTCCTGCGGGGAAGTACTTGGAAGGATTTCCGTAAGGCATAACCACTATCATTGGCACCGCCTTGCCCTCTGCGATGAGGTTGTCCAGTATGAAGTTGGTGCGGCCCACCTTGTGGTAGGTCTCTTCCGTGTCCGTGGTTCCGCTGATGAGGTAGAATACGGGATAGCGCTCGTTCTGCTTCTGGTCATAGAAAGGCGGAGTGTAGATCACCAGCCTTCCCCAGGTGCCCAGGCTCTTGGAGTAGTAGTTCACATAGTCCACGCTTCCGTGAGGGACACTTTGTACGGAGTGTACAAGGGGCTTGTTACCCCTGATGTCAACCAGGGAGTTCTTGAAGGTCTCGTTGGGGAACCAGTCCGGGTTCAGGGGGTCCATCACATTGACTCCGTCAACGATGAAGCAGTAAGGGTAGATGTCCGGAGCGGCGGGACCCAGGGTGATGGTCCATACACCGTTCTCGTTCTTGGTCATGTCGTGCGTGCCGGCAAACTGCACGTTAACCTTCACGCTCTTTGCATTGGCGTTGCGGTAGTTGAACGTGACCGTGTTGTCCGGGTTCACCACAGGGGAATTCACCTGAACACCCATCCCTCCCCTGTTCTGCGCACCCAAAGGCAGCACCATTCCTGCAGCGAGGAGCAGTACGGCCAGTCTTTTAACAGTGTTTGTCATATTGTTTTGGATTAGGATTATTCTAATATTGCAATATACTAACTTTATTGTAATTGTACTACCTTTGCGGCTGGTATGCCCGCTAAAAAAATACTATATCATCTGCTTGCCTTGTTTGTGGTGGCCGTATGGGGAGTCACTTTCATCTCCACCAAAGTGCTCATAAACAACGGTTTACATCCGTCGCAGATCTTTTTCATCCGCTTTGTGATGGCTTACGCGGGCATCTGGGTGCTGGAACTTGCGGGCAAGGAGAAGCCGCGCCTGTGGAGCGCCAGCCTGCGGGACGAGGCCGTGTTCCTGATCCTGGGCATCAGCGGCGGGTCAATGTATTTCCTGACGGAAAACACCGCCCTTGCCTACACCCAGGCCAGCAACGTGGCCTTCATTGTAAGCACCGCCCCGCTGGTCACCGTCCTCCTGACCCTTGCCGCCAGAAAGCTCTTCAAGGGCGATTTCATTGACGCCCTGGAGCCCGTGCTCTTCAACTGGGTCCTTGTTCTGGGCACGCTGCTGGCGCTTGGCGGCGTGGCGCTCATAGCCTTTGACGGCTCGCGCTTCCAGATGAGCCTGCGCGGGGACCTGCTCGCCTTTGGCGCAGCCCTATGCTGGGGCGTTTACAGCATCTTTATGGGAAAGATGTCCGGCGATTACGGCGAAGTGTTCGCCACCCGCAAGGTCTTCTTCTACGGCCTCCTGACAATCATTCCGTTCCTGCTTGCGGGAGACGGCCTCCCGGATCCGGCGGTCCTTGGCCGAGGCGCGGTCATGGGCAACCTGCTTTTCCTTGGCCTTGTCGCGTCGCTGGCCTGCTTCATAATCTGGAACAAGGTTATGGTGCGCCTGGGCCATTTCACCGCCACCAACTTTGTGTACCTCAACCCGTTCTTCACCCTGATAGCGGCCATCATAATACTGGGCGAAAGGCTCACTCCCCTGTCCGCCGCAGGCTCCCTTGCAATCTTCGCGGGAGTGTTCCTTGCCGGCAGGCATAAAGAGATAGAAAAAAGAAAGGAATAGAAACTATGCGCAGGATACTGTTCGTATGCCACGGCAACATCTGCCGTTCCCCTATGGCGGAATTCATACTGAAAGCCCTTGTCAAGGCCTACGGGCTGGAAGGCCTCTACTAC
The DNA here is from genome assembly GCA_017960545.1 of Bacteroidales bacterium. Taxonomy (GTDB): domain Bacteria; phylum Bacteroidota; class Bacteroidia; order Bacteroidales; family UBA932; genus Cryptobacteroides. The sequence goes on along the minus strand of JAGCYZ010000057.1, from coordinate 58,859 downwards.
ATAGAGTCCGCCGGCGTCTCGGACGAGGAATACGGCAACCCCATCTATCCGCCGGCAAAGCGCTGCCTGAACCAGCACGGAGTGTGGTTCGACCCGCGCAAGACGGCGCGAGATGTCACGCGCGCAGACTACGCCCGCTTTGACCGCATCATCTATATGGACTACAGCAACCGCCGGTGGCTGGACCGCATCTTCGGGGGCGATCCGGAGGGCAAGATCCATTCAATGATGTCCTACGCCGGCAAGAGCCGCGACGTGGCGGACCCCTGGTACACCGGGGACTTTGAAAGGACCTTCCAGGACATACTGGAAGGCTGCGAGGCTATGTTAAGCGGAGAAACGGTATCCCGCGGCTAGATATCCAGCCACTCTACCTCACCTCCCCAGATGGAGAGGAACTTATGGAACATTTCGTTTGTCAGCACCACGCTGGCCGTATTGTCGCAAGGGTGGAAACTGACGCGCGGGGCATCTTTCAACTCCTTGTCAATGAAATACTTGACCCGATGGCCGTTCTCGAACAGCTCGCGCGGGTCCGCCTTGGAGGCGATGTCAATGTCGTGGATCAGCCCAAAGGCGCAAACGGACCCCGGGCTCACTCCCAGGCAGCGCTCCATCCTTTCAGGACTGGCAAAACTGAGTTTGCCCTGGTGCAGCATATGCTCCAGGGCGTGGATGTCCAGGTCTTTATGGCATTCGAAACTCACCAGATAATGGCGGTTTCCCTTGTGGTTGCGGAAGAACAGGTTCTTGCAGTGCATTGAATCTATGTCCTTCCAATATGCCAGCGCTTCCTGAATGGTGGCCAGCGGAGGGTGATAATGGACCTGATAGGAAATCCCGTGGGATTCCAGCCAGTCAAGGGTCTCGGTTATCCTGGGACTCATTTGCGCTTAGTGATGGTAACCGTCCCGAATGGCAGCATTGAAAGTTTCATTAATCTCCAATGCGCCTTCGCAAACGGGATACCCACTATGGTAATGGCAAAGATGGCGGCCAGGCCAAGGTGGACCACGGCGATTCCCCACCATCCCAATACAAGCCAGAGCAGGTTGAAGAGGGTGTTCAGGCATCCTGAATCCTTCATCATGTCAACATCACGCCCGAACGGGCACAGGGCCAGGCCTGCAATCTTGAACAGCTGTATTCCAAACGGAATGCCTATGATTGTGACACAGAGCATAAGCCCGCCCAGAAAATACAGCAGGGCCACCAGGAATCCTCCCAGCACAAACCAAAGGATATTTCCTATCAGGGTCATTGTTCAAAAGGGTTTATTCCTCAGCGAATTCGTCCTTGCCAACACCGCAAACCGGGCAGACAAAGTCTGCAGGAACGTCTTCCCAGGCTGTTCCAGGGGCTATTCCTGCCTCAGGGCATCCTGCTTCCGGGTCATACTCCCATCCGCATACTTCGCAAACGTATTTCTTCATAATTGTAAAAATTTAAATAAGCTTAAATGGTTTCATCAAATATAAATACAATTTCCTATATTTGTATAATAGCTAAAGAAATAATAACCCAAGATGATAAGACAGATTTCTGACAAAGTCATATACATAGGAACGGACGACAATGACCTTGACCTCTTTGAGAGCCAGTACATTGTCCCGGACGGGATGTCATACAATTCTTACGTGATAAAGGACGGTAAAACAGCCATCCTGGACACAGCTGACGCCCGTATGGCTGACCAGTGGAAGGAGAACCTCAAGGAGGCCCTTGACGACCGCCAGCCCAACTACCTGGTTGTCCACCACCTTGAGCCGGACCACTCCGCCCTCATTGCCTGGGCAATGGAGGAATATCCTGAACTGGTTCTCACCGCAGGCGCCAAGGCTCTGCAGATGCTGCCGCAGTTTTTCCCTGACAAGGATTTCTCCGGCAGGGCCCTCTGCGTAAAGGAGGGCGACGTGCTGGACCTCGGTGAGCACTCGCTCCAGTTCATTTCGGCACCCATGGTGCACTGGCCGGAGGTAATGGTCTCCTTTGACAAGGCCGACGGCGCCCTGTACAGCGCGGACGCCTTCGGAAAATTCGGAGCCCTGGGCAAATGCGGCTTCTACGGCCGCGAAGACGATGACTGGAGCTGCGAGGCCCGCCGCTACTATTTCAACATAGTTGGAAAATACGGCGGCCCGGTGCAGACGCTCCTGGCCAAGGTGGGAAAACTGCCCGTAAAGGCCATCCGCCCTCTCCACGGTCCACTTCTGGAAGACAACCTTGCAGATTACGTAAGCCTGTACGACACCTGGAGCCGCTACGCTCCTGAGACTGACGGCATATTCATAGCCTGCGCTTCCATCCACGGAGGCACCCTGGCCGCGGCACAGAAGCTTGCGGACATTCTGGCCGCCAAAGGCGCCCCAAAAGTTGTCCTCAGCGACCTCAGCCGCTCTGACATCGCGGAAAACGTGGAAGACGCCTTCCGCTACCCCAGGATGGTGGTGGCCGCAGCCTCTTATGACTTCGGGCTCTTCACCCCTATGTACGACTTCCTCCACAGGCTCCAGACCAAGGGCTACTGCAACCGCAAGGTGGCCATTATGGAGAACGGCTCCTGGGCTCCCAGCGCCGGCAAGGTTATGACGGAGATGATATCCTCCCTGAAGAACGTGGAGATAGCCGGCCCGCTGGTAACCATAAAGAGCCGCCTGAAGGACAGCGACATCCCCAATCTCGAACTCCTGGCAGAAGCCATATTACAATAGCATCAATATCTCCAAAAACTAACCTTATATGTTAAGAAACACAATCAAATTATTCCCGGTAGCGGCAGCATCCCTCCTTTTGTTTGCCGCCTGCAACTCGGCAGAGAACAAGGATCTCAAGATTAACGATCTTGAGTATTTTGCCAACCGCGGCGTAAACGTGCTTGTTTACAGCAACACGTTCAGCGGTGGTTTCAATGATGAGAAAGACTCAGGAATTGAGATCATCCACCACGGAGTCCGCACCGTACAGGGCGGAGCCATAAGGCTCTCCAACACACCTGAGCAGTGGGACCTCGTTCCCGCCACCACTTCAAGGGAAGTCAACCTTGACGACAATTCAATAGAAGTTGGCCTTCGTTATGACGACTTCGACTTTGACTCACGCGTAGTGGTTACCGGAAAGGGCGACGCATTTGAGATTGCCGTATATCTTGACAAGCCTGTACCTGCAGAGCTTGTGGGAGACGCCGGATTCAACCTGGAGTTCCTTCCTTCACAGTACTGGCTCAAGACCTATGTGATTGACGGAAAACCTGACCGCTTCCCCCGCTATGCAGTAAGCAACACCGTTGCAAGGCCCAATTCAGAGAAGATCAAGCAGTACAAGGGCTACAAGACCTATGACGACAGGGGCACGGACCAGTTCGTAGATCCGCTCCCTCTCGCAAAGGGACACGAAATCCTCCTTGCACCGGACGATCCTGAAAGGACCATCAAGGTTACCAGCGACGGCGCAGACCTCAACCTCTATGACGGCCGCATCTTGGCTCAGAACGGATGGTTCGTTCTCCGCAGCCTCCTTCCCGCAGGCAAGACCGGCAAGGTCCTCTCCTGGACAATAGAGCCTAACTCCATCGACGGATGGATCCGCGAGCCCAACATCGGCTTCTCACAGGTAGGTTATATGCCTGACCAGCCAAAGGTTGCAGTAATCGAGCTCGACAAGAACGACAAGATCCTTGGCAAGGCTTCAATCTGCAAGGTTAACGACGACGGCAGCACAAAGACCGTTTTCACCGGCCCTACCGACACCTGGGGACCTTACTTCAAGTACAACTACGTGAAGTTCGACTTCTCAAAGGTACAGGAGCCCGGCGTTTACTTCATCAAGTACGGTGACACCGAGACCGGCAACTTCATCATCAACGACGACGTTTACGACCATATCACCGACGCCACCAGCGATGTATGGATCCCTATCCATATGAACCACGTTACCGTTAACGAGGGCTACCGCATCTGGCACGGAGAGCCGTTCAGGGAGGGTTATCTCCAGGCTCCCGTCAATACTGACCACTTCGACCTCCACGGCCAGGGCCCTACCACGGACACCAAGTACAAGGACCTGGAACTCATCCCGGGCCTGAACGTGGGCGGATACTTCGATGCAGGAGACTTCGACATCGAGACCGGATCCAACATTGGCGTTATCCAGAACCTGACATCCATCTGGGAGAGGTTCCATCCTATGCGTGACTACACCTTCGTTGACGAAGACCAGCGCTATGTAGACCTCCACCGTCCGGACGGAAAACCGGATATCATCGAGTACCTCGAGCACGGCGTTCTCAACATCGTGGCCCAGGCAGAGAACATAGGACATATGTCCCAGACCCTCTCCAACTCCGTACTTGACAACTACCACCACCTTGGAGACGCAGCTTCCATCACCGACGGACTGCACTACGATCCAAGGCTCAAGCCATACCAGAAGTCTGCCGACGGCAAGTCCAGCGGCACCCCTGACGATATGTGGGCATTCACCAGCCGCAACCCTTCATCAGACTTCCGCGCAGCAACCTGCCTCGCAGCTGCAAGCCGCGCCCTCAAGGGTTACAACGACGACCTGGCAGCCCGCGCCCTCAAGGAGTCCAAGAGGCTTCTCAAGGAGGCTACAGACCTTATGCAGAGCTCAGGCCGCGGAGCAGGCAACGATATGGCAGCCAACCTGCAGCTTTACATCTCCACCGGAGAGCAGCAGTATCTTGACAGGTTCAAGGACCAGATCAACCGTTCGCTGAGCCGCAGTGCCATCAACTCCCTCACAACCGCCCTGGAGGCCATCCCTTATATGGATGACGCCTACAAGGAGAGCCTCAAGCCGGCAGTGGAGCAGTACAAGCACTACATTGACAGCCTTGAGACCGACAACCCTTACGGAGTTCCTATCGGACTGGGCAACTGGGCCGGCAGCGGCAGCGTGGTAAGCTTCGGCTCAACCATCTGCCTGGCCAGCAGCTACTTCCCTGACATCATCAGCAAGGACGAGGCCTTCAAGGCAACCTCATTCCTGTTCGGATGCCATCCTTATCACAACTACTCACTGGTTGCAGCCGTCGGCGCAGCAAGGCCCAAGCAGGTATTCTACGGAAACAACAGGGCCGACCTCTCGTTCATCCCTGGAAACGTGGCCCCGGGACTCCTGTTCCGCAAGCCCGACCACTTTGAGAACTACGACGACTGGCCGTTCCTGTGGGGTCAGAATGAGGGAACCATTGGAGGAAACGTATCTTACCTCACCTTCGGTCTCGCATTCAAGAACCTGATGGGACGATGAGAAAACTGTCAGCGTTCCTGCTGTTCCTGTCCCTGGCCATTACGGCCAGGAGCCAGGTCAGCGGAACAATCAAGGACATAGCAAGAGACTACCCTTCCCCGACACCTTCAGAGATGTTGGGGAAGTGGTCTTTTTCCGGAATCGGAATGGTCTTTATGGAGGAAAAGGGCCCGGTGCCTCCTCAGAAGGAGGTCGCCACGCTTATGGACGCGATGGGAGTCAATCCGCAGAGCCTTTCCGTCACCTTCCACGACCTCAAGAAATGCACCTTTGCCGTAGGCAAGAAATCCTTCAACATCAATTGGTCCGTCAAGGCCGCGACACGCGAGTTCAGGGTAGCTTTGGGACCTATGGGACTCACGGGCTATCTGGTTGATACGGGGGAAGGGATAGAGATGGTCTTCAACCGCAGGGACCTGTTCATAATGCTCTTTTTCCTGTGCACGGGCCCGGAGCGGAAAAACATAAAGCCCCTGGGAGAGCTTTTAGACTGCACCCAGGGACTCACGTTGGGTATTCTGTTTACTCAATGACGGCCAGGAATCCGCCCCTTGCGCGGCAAGGAACAGATACGGTCTTCCCCTGAGGGAGGGCCGTTATCTTTATATCCCTGTCCTCTGCGCCGTCGCAGAACAGGATGGATTTGCCGCCCAGGCTGCCAAGCCTCTCAAGGGAGAACTCCAGCGTCGCGGGCTCTTCAAGGCCGTTTATTCCGGCTATGTACCACTTGCTGCCGCTGCGGCGGGCAATGACGGCCTTCTGGCCCGGATAGCCGTCCAGCAGGACGGTATCGTCCCAGAAGGAAGGCATCCCGCCCAGGACTTCGCGGACTTCTTCCGGAAGGCCGTAGAAGCCCGAGGGCCTGTCCGCCATATGCTGCAGGCCGGACTCGAACAGGACCGGAAGCGCAAGCTCGTGCGCGTTGGTGGTTATGTGAGGGAACTGGCTGTCAGTGAATGTGGCGGGGGTATAGTCCATAGGACCTACAACGTTGCGGGTGAACGGAAGCGTTGCGTTGTGGGATGGCGCGCGGGTTGTCATAATTGGCCCGTTATTGTACATTTCAGCCCCGTAAACGGCTTCCATTGACATCATGTTGGGCCAGGTGCGCTGCCAGCCGCGAGGGATGGTACAGCCGTGGAAATCCACCAGCAGATGATGCCTTGCGGCATCTTCCAGGATATCCAGATAGTAGTCAACCATTGTGGCGTCGTCCGGAAGGAAGAAGTCCACCTTCACTCCTGTCACGCCAATGCTCTCCAGCCAGGCGAATTCCTTCTCGCGGTTCTCCGAGGTGTTGAGCCTGTCCTGAGGCTGAGGGGCGCCGGGGCCAATCCAGGAAGTTCCTGAATTATACCACAGGTTTATCTTGATGCCCTTCTCCTTGGCGTAGTCCACGAGTTCCTCGATGCTTCCGTCTTCCATATCGGGCCACTCCCAGTCTATGAGGCAGTATGGCCAGCCCATATCGGCGGCAAGGTCTATGAACTCCACGTCCAGGTCAAAGAACTTGGAACCGTGGTTGTTGGACCAGTAAACCCAGGAAGACACTCCGGGCTTTATCCAGGACATATCCGCAATCTGGCTGGGAGTGCTGAGGTCCGTTACAAGGGTGGATTCCGTGATGGCGGCAAGGTCCCCGATCATCACCATCCTCCAAGGCGAGAGGCCGTCGCAGAATGCCGAAGGGCCCGTCAATTTCACGGTGTAGTACTCTTCCGCGGCGCCATTGTCCAGGGACGATGCGCTGTCACCGTGGCGGACGTCAGCCTCTGAGATGAGGGCGAATACGCCTTCGGACGGCTCCAGAAGGGCTGGATAGGCCCACTGCGTGGAGCCTCTTCCGCCCGGGCGCCTTGAAGGCGTGGGCTTGCCGTCCGTGGCCAGGGGGAAGTTGTTCTCATAATCCGTATGCAGGGAGGAGAACCAGCGCTTAACGCCGTCCTTCACCAGATAGGACGTCCTGTCCTCCGTGACCTTTGTTCCTGCCGGAACAACGTAGCGGAAGGCCAGTCCGTCGTTGTATAGGCGGACCACTACCTTAAGTTCCTCCCCTTGGGGATTGGCATAGGTAAGCGTCCTCTCGTTAGCCTGGTTGCTGCAATGGCTGCGCTTGCCGGTGAGCATCTCATACTCTTCGGATATCTTCCCAACCTTGGAGACTGATTTCAGGGTCAGCCCCTGGTCATAGTCCGCATTCTCCGCTATGAGTCCAAGGTGAATCTCCGGGAACACGTCTGCGCCCTTATAGGTTACGGTCAAGGTTTGTTCTTCCACGTCAAGGGCCAGGTATCCATTGGGAGATTCAAAGCCCTTCCTGCAGGCGGTTGCTGCGAAGAGCAGCAGCGGCAGGACCAGTAAATATTTAGCTTTCATATAATTAGTTGTTTGCCGGTCTCTGGGGAGGTCCAGCCGGACGGGCCGGCTGTTCTGGCATAGGCTCCACTTCCGCGCGGAACGGGATTACGGGAAGTCCGTTGGCGGCCTTCAGGGTGCCAACCTGGAAATCCCGGAAGCAGTAGCGCACATACTTGGGCTCCGGAACCTCCTTGGAGGTGAGTTCCACGTAGGCGCCTTCCCTGAAGGCGAAGCCGGTAACGGCATCGGCCTTGTGAAAATGTCCGCCGCCGCCCGCGAGCTCGAAGCCTTCGATTGCGTTGTTCCCAAGCCATCCGCTGTTGGCGTTGTCAAAGTAAACACGCACCTTTGCGCCGTCCACATAGGCCACCCTTGCGCTTGGGTTGAGGGCCGGGAGGTTGTCGTAGCCGTAGGCCATCTTCATTGCAAGGAAGCAGAGCCTCTCGCCCACGGGGCGCTTGTTGGAGGGATGCACCTGGTTGAGTTCGTAGTCGAAAGTCAGGTCGTTGGTTCCAACTATTCCGCTGTTGGGGATGGTCTTGGTGGCAAGGAACTGCTGCTCGCGCAGGATGGGGCCCTGCTCGTCCTGGAAGCCGTAGTTGCCGTCGTAGTAGTCATAAGGAGGGAGCTCCACGATAAGGAACGGGATGTCCCCGCGGCCGAAGTCGTTGCGCCAGGTCTCCGCCATAGTGGTCATAAGGGCCGCGTAATCCTGGTAACGGATGCTTACGTTGGACTCTCCCTGGTACCAGATGATTCCGTTTACCGCATACTTGCTGGCAGGGGCGAACATTCCGTTGTACATCACGGTAGGCTTGTACATTACGTTCACGGAATTGTCAGTGGCATCGGCCATATTGACTATGGAGGAGTAAGCCTTGAGGGACTCAGCGCTCATCCAGGGGGTGATTTCCGCACCGCCCCAGCTGGCGTTGATCACGCCCACGGGCACGTCCAGGGCCTTTGACAGCCTGCTGGCAAAGAAATATGCCACAGCGCTGAAGCGGGGTGCGGTGTTGGGGTTGGAAACCTGCCACTCCCCTTCTACGTCAAACGCGGGCTCCAGGGCGCTGGTGTTCCTGATGGTGATATGCCTTACACCCTTGTATTGTCCGGAAAGGGCTATTTCCTCAAGCGAGCCTTCCACAGGAGTGCCCATACCTCCGCCAAGGGTCATTTGCATATTGCTCTGGCCGGAGCAGAACCAAACCTCTCCAATGAGGACGTTGGAGGCGGTGACGCTCTCCGAGCCGCTGCGGGCCCTCACGGTCTGGGGGTTGAACGTTGCGGCCGGGGTCTTGACCGTAGCCACCCATTCGCCCTTGGCGTTAGCCCTTGCGGAGCCTGATGCGCCCCAGGAGGTGCTCACGCTGACGCTGGCGCCGGGAGACGCGTAGCCCCATATCTTTACAGAAGCGTTCTGCTGGAGGACCATATTGTCCCCTAACATGCTGGAGAACTTGAGATTTGCCGCATTAAGGGTCATACACAGACACAATACGGCCAGGGTGAAAAGTTTTTTCATATTGATTGTCAATTTGGTTATACAGTGTTATATCCTCAAAATTAAAGAAAATTCTTAAATTAGCATCAACGATTCTTTATGATTTATGATATTAATAGACGCACACAGCCACTTGTGGCTGAGACAGGAAGCCCTTGTTGATGGGCAAAGGATATACCCCCTCCCCGGAGGTCGGTCAATGTTCTTTGGAGAGATACGCCAGATGCTCCCTCCATTTATGGCGGACGGGACCAATACGGCGGAGGTATTCCTCTCCAATATGGATTACGCCCAGGTGGGCGCCGCAGTAGTGGTGCAGGAGGTGATAGACGGCAATCAGGACGCCTACCTCAAGGAAGTACAGGAGAAATACCCCAACCGCTTCCTCTGCTGCAGCCTGCTGGACATTGACAACTGCCCGCTTGAGGTCCCGGAGGGCTTCAGGGCTGTAGCCATTCCCGGCCACAGGATGAAACGCAGCCTCACTGACCCCGCCCTTGTGGCATTCTTCAAGGATATGGAGGCCAAGGGGCAGATCCTGTCAATGTGCCTTGACGACAACGCCTCCCAGATAGCCCAGTTCAAGGAAGTCATCCAAGAGTGCCCTGACCTAAAGATTGCGATAGGCCATTTTGGAATGGTTACCGGCAAGTGTTTCGAGCAGCAGGTCAAACTGGCGCAGGCGCCCAACGTCTATGTGGAGGCTGGCGGAATAACCTGGCTCTACAATTCGGAATTCTATCCCTACCCTTCCGCCGTGCGCTCCATACGCCAGGCCGCAGACTGGGTGGGAATGGACAAACTGATGTGGGGAAGCGACTACCCCCGCACAATATGCGCCATCACATACAAGATGAGCTATGACTTTGTCCTTAAATCCAATGAACTGAGCCAGGAAGAAAAGGAAGCCTTCCTGGGCCTCAACGCAAAACGATTCTACGGCTTTGGGGAAGTTCCCCAGCCACCATACATAAAAAATATGTCGGAATGAAAACACTTCAAATTGTCCAGCCGGGCGTCATCCGCCTGACAGATACTCCGGAGCCAGCACCGGGTCCGGGGGAAATAAAGGTTAAGATACATTACGCAGGCTTCTGCGGATCGGACCTGAACACGTTCAGGGGCGCCAATGCAATGGTAAGTTATCCCCGCATCCCGGGGCACGAGATAGGCGCCAGCATAGAGGCGCTGGGCAGCGATGTCCCGGACACCTTCAAGCCTGGGCAGATTGTCACCCTCAACCCTTACACCAGCTGCGGGAAATGCGCCTCCTGCAGGCGCGGAAGGCCCAACGCGTGCGAGAATAACGAGACGCTGGGAGTCCAGCGCGACGGCGCGATGAAGGAGTTCATCTGCGTTCCCTGGCAGAAGGTCATCCCCTGCGGAGAGGTTCCTCTCAAGTACACCGCCCTCATAGAGCCTATGAGCGTAGGCTTCCACGCGGCAAACCGCGGGCGCATTACAAAGGACGACGTGGTAATGGTGATAGGCTGCGGAATGGTTGGCCTTGGCGCCCTTGTGAGCGCAGTGCAGCGCGGCGCCACCGTCATTGCCGCGGACATTGACCCGGTCAAGCTTGAGCTTGCCCGGAAACTGGGCGCGGCATATGCTTACAACAGCGCCGCAGAGTGGGAAGGTCTCCCGGACCCTGACGTAGTGATAGAGGCCGTGGGAAGCGTTCCCACATACAGGATGGCCGTAGAAAGGGTTGCCTTTACAGGCCGCATCGTATGCATCGGCTACGCCAAGACTGACGTATCCCTGCCTACAAGCCTGTTCGTAAAGAAGGAACTGGACATAATGGGCTCCAGAAACGCAACTCCCGAAGACTTTACGGATGTTATCGCGTATCTGTCTTCAGGAGTGGATGCGGATGCCCTTGTCTCAGACATCATAGATCCCAAGGACGCCCAGGACGCCATGGAAAAATGGAACGCCAATCCCGGCAAAGTGTTCAGGATACTGACCAAGTGGGCTATTTAGCCTTCTTGGCAGCTTTCCTGGCTTCCTTTTCCAGTCTCTTGGCCTCTTTTGCGGCCGCACGCTCGGCTTTCTTTGTTTCCTTGGCCAGCTGCTTTGCTTCCTGAGCCGCTTTAAGCGCCTTCTGGGAGGCCTCGCGGGCGGACTTGGTGGTAATCTCAATCACGCCGTTTGCTCCCTGCATTCCGTAAATGGATGCGGTGCCGTCCTTTATGACCTCTATGGAATATACGTCATTGGGAAGGATGTATGTGATATTGTCAGTTATTACACCGTCAACCACGAACAGCGGCTGTGTCTGGTCCGTATTGGTGCCAATGCCGCGCACCAGCACCCTTGGCATCGATCCGGCGCTGGCCTGACCCACAATGATTCCGGGCTCCCTGCGGAGCATATCTATTATGGAGGAATACTGTACCTTGGCATCTCCCAGGGCCTCCTTATCCTGTTCCTGGGCACTTGCTGCCAATGAGAAAGCCAGCAGGCCGGCAATTGCAAATAATATAACTCGTACTTTCATAATTCCGTTTTATAAGACCCGTGCAAACATTGTACTACAATGAAGGTTTGACAGGGATGATGGTCCCGTCGGGGTTGAAATACATCCTGTCTATGCACACTTCCCTGTTGTATCCGCCGGAAAGGCCCATCTTTACGCCTTCCGGACGGGTGAACCGATGGTAAACAATGTACCAGTCGTCGGTGCCGGGGACATTGAGCACGGCGTGGTGGCCGGTTCCGAATATCTGCTTGGATGGATCCTGCTGAATGACAATGGTCTCCTCCACCTTTGCCGGTTTTCCGTCACGTATGAACTCAGTTGGAGAGTCTGAGATCAGGTAACGGACGCGGTAGTAGGAAGAACGGGTTATGTTCTCGGACCACATAAAGTAGTACAGGCCGTTGCGCTCGAACACGTATGTGCCCTCCAGATAGTGGTATTCCGCTAGCTGCCTGCGGGAGATCAGTTCGTGCATGGTGTCCGGAACTAGGGATACCATATCGTCTGCGAGTTCGGCCATCCACAGGTAGGAATTGCCCCAGTAGAGGTAATACTTGCCTGTCTTGGGATCCTGGAACACGTCAGGGTCTATGACCTGGTTGGGGGTCTTGAGCTCTTCCTGGCTCAGCATCGGCTTGCCCAACGCGTCCGTGTAGGGGCCTTCCGGCCTGTCGGCCACGGCCACTCCCACGGCCTTGTTGGCAACGAAGTAGTAATAATACTTGTATGAATCGCCCTCTTTCCTTTCAATGATGCAAGGGGCCCAGGCATATTCCTTTCCCCAGGAAAGGTTCCTCAGGTCCAGGATCACGCCCTCGTCCTTCCAGTTCTTGAGGTCTGTAGAAGAGAAGCAGTGGAAGTCATAGTTATGCCACTGGTAAGCGCCGTCCGTCGTAGGGAAAATGTAGTATTTGCCCGTTTGCTCGCTATAGAGGGCCTCGGGATCGGCATAAAGGCCGGGGAATACCGGATTGTTGACATCGGGTGCAAGATGGGCGGGCTCGCGCTCGTCGCTCCAGGCCTGGAGGGCTTTGTACTCGGCCTCGGTCAGGGCTAGGAAAGAGCCCTGCTGAGGGCCGTAGATACCCTCTATGTTCTGGGGAGAGAAGAAGCGTCCCATTGCAGGGTCGGCCTTGCAGAGGCGGTAGTTGAACGGCTCGCTGGAGTAGTTGACATATCCTATCTGCCACTGCTCCTGCCCTGCCACGTGGAATACGGACACTCCGGTGCAGACGTCATCCCTTTCGAATGCCACGTAGGAGGGTTCATCCCAAGGGCCTTCAAGGGAGGCAGACTTGGCGGTATAGAACCCGGGCTGGCCGCCGTCTTTCTTGGCAATGAGGAAATACTTGGACTCTGAGGGCAGCCAGGTGATGTCAGGATCTATTGTGGAACCGTTCCAGTCCGCGAGAAGTTCCGGAGCGCTTATCTTGGTTAAGGCTGCGTCCAGATAGCATCCGTAAATGCGGTAATAACGGCACTGGGATGCGTCCAGGAGGGAGAAATAAAGCAGATAAGAGCCTTTCTGGGCGTCCCAGATTATCTGAGGGCCCCGGACTGAGGCTCCGCGAGGCAGCGAAGGCCTCACGGAGACGTCTTTCCAGTCCAGAAGGTTGGAGCTTGTCTTTATCTCAATTCTGCCATTGGAGCCCGCAACGGTCATTATGAAACCCTTTCCGTCCCGGGTGCGGCATACATAAGGGGCGTTCACATTGTCCATTATGGCATCGCCGCAAAGGAGGGAATGGAAATGGATGGCGTCAGGCGAAAGCGCGTAAGCCGTCCATCCGCCGTGGGCGGACTGGTGGGCGAAAAGATATCCGTATGTATCCTGGTCGGATATCTGGTAATTCCCCTGGGCGAACGCAGCTGTGGCCAGGAGGGCCAGGGCTGTGACTATTGCGGTTTTTCTCATTGGCTTTTATGTTTATTTGAAAAGGAGCGGTGCGAAGTTGTTCAGGTAGATCCTCCAGTTGGACCAGGTGTGGCCTCCTGAGGACTGGAAGAAGATGTGGTCCAGGCCGTTCTTGGTAAGGGTTTCGTCAAGGGTCTGGGAACCCTGGTACAGGAAGTCTGATGTTCCGCAGGCGAGGAAGTAGAGTTTCACGCCTGCCTTCTTGAGGGCCTGGATCTGCTCGTCATTTGCTGAACCGGCGGCTGACAGGGGGCAGATGTAGTCGAACAGTTCAGGATAGAGGATGGATGCGGTGATTGTATGGCCGCCACCCATTGAAAGGCCTGCGATTGCGCGTGAAGCGGGTTTGGCGTTTACCCTGTATTCTTTCTCGATGAAAGGAACAATCTCCTCGCAAAGGCTTCTGACATAGGCGTTTGCAAGAGAAGGGTCGCGGAAGTTGCGGCCTGACTCGGGAAGGCCCAGGGTTACGGCAGCCTGCTGGCCGGGATTTCCGTTAGGCATAACCACGATCATAGGAAGGGCCTTGCCCTTCTGGATGAGGTTGTCAAGGATCTGTGCGGTACGGCCCATGCTGGTCCAGGCCTCCTCGTCTCCGCCTGCTCCGTGGAGAAGGTAGAGGACAGGGTATTTCTGCTTGGTGTTCTTCTCGTATCCGTAAGGGGTATAGACGGTAAGGCGCCTGTTTATGCCCAGGATCTTGCTGTCATACCACTTATAGCTTACGGTTCCCCTCTGGTCCGCCTCGAAATAGTTCTCGGTGAGTTCGCCGGGTACCATTAGCATATTGAGGTAACGGGTTCCGTCCCTCTGGACCATATAGTTCTGAGGGTCGTTCACGGCAACGCCGTCAACCACAAAGTTGTATGTGTAGATGTCCGGAGTGGGCAGGTCGATTGTCACTGACCATACGCCGTTCTCCTTGGTCATGGGGATTCCTCCCCTCTCGGTAATCCAGTTGCCAGAAAGCGAAACTACGGTGGCGTAATCTGCCGCAAGGCGGAAGGTCACCTGTCCGTCTGCGATTTCAGGGGAAACAACGCGCTGGCGTCCGTTGTTCTGGAAGTTCTGGAGTTCCTGTGCGGTGGCGGCGCCTGCACACAGAAGGGCCGCTGCCAAAATGACGAAAAATCTTTTCATAATAGGATGGTATTAGCTTTAATGTTGCAATTTACAAAAAAATTCATTGAACGCCCCAAGTTCACTATATTTGCATTATGGAAAAAATGCTTTCTTACAAACTGGACATACCTTGCTATATGTTCGACAACCGCTCGCTGCTAAGGGCATCGTCATTTATGGACATAGCGCAGGAACTTGCCACCCAGGGTTCTTTCCAACTGGGCTTTTCCGACAGGCAGATGGCGCCTCACAATATTGTATGGATCCTGGCCAGGATGCGCGTCAGGTTCAACACCCTCCCTCCAATGTACAGCAGTGTCACGGCCCAGACCTGGCACAGGGGGCTCAAGGGAATGTGCTATGTGAGGGACTACCGTCTGCTGGGTGACAACGGGGAATCCCTGGTGGATGCCACCAGTTCCTGGATCATTATGGAAAAGACAAAGCGAGCCATTGTGCGGCCCAACGCACTCGAGGGCATCGTGGACAGCCAGGCCCAGAATGACAGCTTTGCCATAGAGGAGCCCGCCGCCCGCATCCTCCTCCCCAAGGACGCCCCCCTGGAGGCCGTAGGAGAGCACCGCGTAATCTACTCAGACCTTGACTGCAACGGGCACACGAACAACGCAAAATACACCGTATGGGCGATGGACTGCCTCCCGGGCGACATCACCAGGAACCACAACATCAAGGACATTACCATCAACTTCAACCACGAAGCCCTCTTTGGCGAGACCGTGACCCTTTACCACGCTCAGAACGGCTGCGAACACATTGTTGAAGGACGATGCGGGGACGCCCAGATCTTTGTCTGCAAACTAATATTCGAATGAATACCATGAAACTTTCCAGGATTCTCTTAATCGGGGCTTTGGCTGCAGCCCTTGCAGTATTCTGCCCTTACAGCGCCTCCGCGCGCAAGTGGGTCACCACCTGGGCAACCGCCCAGCAGATAGCGGAACCGCACAACAACCCTCCCATCCCCCTTTCCGGAGAAACTCTCAGGCAGATTGTCCAGGTGTCCATAGGAGGAAACGAAGTCAGGCTCCGCTTCTCCAACCGCTTCAGCAAGGAAGACCTGGAGATGCTTCACGTGGAGATAGCCCAGGCCCTGACAGAAGGCGCCAGCCCCGACATCCTGCCGGGATCGGAGAAGGTCCTGTCTTTTGGAGGTAAGGAAGCCGTGACCATCAAGGCCGGCGAGGAAATTTACAGCGATCCCATCCGTTTCAAACTAAAGGAAAGGATGAACGTTGCCATTACCATCACCTACGGCAAGGCACCGGCCAACACAATAACCAGCCACCCGGGTTCCCGTACCACTTCCTATTTCCTTGGCAAGGATGCCAAAACGGACCACTGGTACACAATTGAGAGCATAGACGTGAAGGCTTCCAACAAAGCATACTCGATAGCCGTGCTGGGAGATTCCATAACCGACGGCCGCGGCACCACCACCAACGGCCAGAACCGCTGGACGGACAACCTGTCCAGGAGGCTTCTGGCCGGCAGGCGCACACGCCGCCTGGCCGTACTCAACTTTGGCCTTGGCGGCAACTGCGTGCTGCGCGGCGGCAACGGCCCCACCGTGGTCAACCGCTATGAGCACGACCTCCTGGGATTCCCTTCGGTCAAGTATATTATCATATTCGAAGGGGTCAACGACCTTGGCACAACCCGCAACGGCCCGGAAACCGCAGCCAATGTCATAGAGGTTTACCGGAATATCATAGCCCAGGCGCACGCCAAGGGAATCAAGGTCATTGGCGCCACGGTGATGCCTTTCAAGCACAACGGCTACTACACTGAAAGCCGGGAGGAAGGCCGCCGGATTCTCAATGACTGGATACGCAACGGCGGGGAGTTTGACGGGCTCATAGACTTTGACGCCGCAATGAACGGAAAGGAAGAGCCAGACGCCCTCAATCCAATTTATCTGTTCGAGAACGACTGGCTCCATCCCAACGCCCAGGGTTACAAGGCCATGGGCGACTGTATAGACCTTAATCTTTTCTAAAGGCTCTTGGGGCTGTAAACGGCATCCCACCAGGAAGGATCATCCTGAAGCCATTTGGCAAACCAGGCCCAGATTGTCTCCTGCCACTCCAGACGCTTCTGATAGTCAAGGATGTGGTGGTTCTGGTCCTTTACCGCTACAAACGCAACCTCCTTGCCCAACAGCTTGAGGGCTGTGAACAGCTGAACGCTCTCGTTGAAAGGAACGTTGGTGTCAGCGTCTCCGTGGACGAGCAGCAGCGGAGTGTTGATCTTGTCCGCACGGTACAGAGGGCTCTGCTTCACGTACAGGTCCTGGTCAGACCAGGGATAGCTGTTGGCCATTGATACCTCGCTGTAAGAGTATCCCCAGTAGCCGAATCCCCAGTAACTTGTGTGGTCGCTGATTCCGGCGTGGGAAACGGCGCACGCAAAGAAGTCAGTGAGGGTTGGGATGTACTCTGACATGAATCCACCGTAAGAAGCGCCAATGCAGCCCACCTTGGAAGCGTCCACGAAAGGATGCTCCTTGCAGAACTGCTGGGTTCCCTCTATGATATCCTGGGCAGGACCGTCACCGGCGGTGTTCACGTGGCGGGCGGACCATTCCTGGCCGAATCCTGTGGCGCCGCTGGGGCCTGCAACTACGTAAACCACGTATCCCAGGGACGCATAAGCGTGCTGGGGATAGCGGCTTTCAAAGTTGCGGCTGGTAGGGCTGCATCCACCGTAGTAGTTGACTATCATAGGGTATTTCTTGTTGGGATCGAAATGCGGCGGCAGGTAGAAGCGGCCATATACGGTCTCCCCCTTGGAATTCTTGAAATTCCACTCGCGGCACTCTCCCAGGTCAACGTCCTTGAGGATGACGGCGCTGAGGTCGTCCCTGAGGACAGTAGCCTTGGACTTGGTATCGTAGGTATAGAGCCTGTCGGAATTGGAGGCACCCTGGCCGTAGTAAGCCATCATTGGAGAATCCGTGGCAAGGGCAAGGCCGTTCACCAGGTCTTCCTTTGTCTCAATCTGGGTGATCCTGCCGTTTGAGGGGTTGAGCACATAGAGGCTTATGTAATCCCTGTTCTCAGCGGTGAAGTAAATCATTCCGTCATACTTGCTCCAGCGGGCCGCCGCCACGTTGGGGTTGAAGTTCTTGGTCATAGGGGTGACCTTTCCGGAAGCCAGGTCCATTATATACAGCTGCATATCCTCCATATTGGGGGTCTGGCCCTTCTTCACGTTCATTCCAATTCCGTCAAGGGCCTCCGGAGATCCCTGGAGGAGGATCTTCTTGCCGTCGGGCGAGAACTGTCCGCCACCAAGGAAGCCGTCCTTTTCCACCAGCATCCTGGCCTCAAGGGTCTCAAGGTCAAGGAGATATAGGGTGGAAACGGTGGTCGGGCGCTGAGTGAGCCTGTCTTCGCTCACGGAAAGGAGGGCGGTTTTTCCATCCGGGGAGATGTCGCCTATGCGGGCGCTGTGATATCCATAGGTAAGCTGCTGCATCATTCCGGTTGCAATGTCGTACTTGGATGCATAGGAACGGGTGCGCCAGCCGGGCTGACGGTCGTCCGGGGTGAGGATCTGGTAGATCTCAGGCCTTTCCGCCGGACCGGACTCGCTGAATGTATAGATGAGGAAATCCTCTGTGGGAGCCATCCTGAAGTTGCCCTGGGGAAGATCCTCTACCAGAACTTCCTCCTGTCCCGTTGCGGGGTCCACTACTATCAGCTGGGTCTTGTCCGCTCCCCTCCTTGTCTTGTAATATTTGGGGGATACGGGCATCCAGGTCAGCCTGTCGGCAGTCTCGAACAGGACGCGTCCGCTGGCGGTCTCAATGAGTTTTGTGGTGGAAGTGGACCTTCCGCCCTCGGCGGTGGTAGTGTATGACACCGTCATATATTTGCCGTCGGAACTGAGCTGTACGCCGCCAAGGCGGGTTCCGAGGAGCACGTCGGACATACTGTAAAGGTGCTTTCCGTCTGTCCTGAAGGAGATCTTGGAATCGTCAGGTGTCTCTATGGAAACTGAAGGGGCCGCAGCCTCGCCGGAAGGGGTGAAGTATTTGATGCGCACCCTGTGCGTGAATGGCTGGAGCTTAAGGTTTGCCCCTCCGTCCTTTCCGTCCACGTTTATCTTGTAATTCTTAACGCCTTCCACCTTGATTGTGGCGGTGGTATATCCGCTGTTCTGGAAATCGAACTCCAGGAGATGGATGGCGTCCGATGCCGCTGTCGCCGGAAGGCTGGCCGCAGTGCTCACTCCGGCGCCCTTGAGGGCGTCCGTGGAGATTGCGGCGTCCAGGAGGCTTGCAATGTCAAAGGCCTTGGATTTGACGTTTACGCTGTCCACGATGAAAGGAGTCTTGACCGGGAACGGTCCGGCATAGCGGAACTCGCGGACGGGAATGTTCGCCGCGATGGCCGCAGAAGCGCAACCGGCGGCGCATAAGATTGTCAGGATTAGCTTTTTCATAAATGTGTCTGTTTTCAGATTATCAAAGATAGTAAAAAACCCTGATATTGTTGGCCAACCGGCAGTTAATAGCTTTTATGAGCATTATTCCCAAAAAATTTAAAATAAACTTTGCACTTTTTATGTTTATTATACTTATCTTGGGAATAAATCAAACTAAACCGGACATTCCAATTCTACCATTAATAATTTAACCAAAAGGTATGAGTAAAAACATTCTCAAAATGCTGGCAATGGCATTAATGTCAGTCTGCCTGTTTGCCTCCCAGTCAGCATTCGCCCAGTCAAAGGTAAAGATTTCAGGTACAGTCCTGGATCCTAACGCCGAGCCGCTGGTCGGAGTCAATGTAATGGAACAGGGTACCACCAACGGTACAATGACCAACATTGACGGACAATGGGAGCTGGAAGTATCTCCTGGTGCAACAATTGTATTTTCCTGCATCGGATTCTACACCCAGGAAATCGTTACTTCAGCCGGACGCACCTCCTACCCCGTCACCCTCGCAGAGGACACTACGGTCCTCGAGGAGGTTGTGGTAGTGGGCTTCGGCTCACAGAAAAAGGTCAACCTCACCGGTTCAGTGGCCGTGGCCACGTCGGACGAACTTGAGGCCAGGCCTGTAAACGACGTCCCCAGCGCACTGCAAGGACTTCTCCCGGGACTTCAGCTGACTCATGCTGCCGGAGACATCAACACCACCATGAACATCAGGGTCCGCGGTACCGGTACCATCGGCAGCGGATCGTCTGACGCACCTCTCGTGCTTATCGACGGTATGGTGGGAGACATCAACACCCTCAACCCCCAGGACGTAGAAAGCATCTCCGTTCTCAAGGATGCCGCCTCAGCCTCCATCTATGGAGCCAGGGCAGCGTTCGGAGTGGTGCTCGTTACAACCAAGAAGGGAGCTGACGGCAAGGGAACGGTTTCCTATAACAACAACTTCCGTTTCTCCAGCCCTACCATCATTCCAAAGCCGATGGATTCCTACACCTTTGGAGTCTATTTCAACGATGCGCACAGGAATGCGGGCCAGAACCCTATCTTCACTGACGAGACCCTTCAGATGATGCTTGACTTCCAGGCAAAGGGAGGCACCAGCAAGGGAGGACTCCTTCCTTCCATCGACGGCAAATACTGGGGCAAGCCGGGCAACGACCCGTACACCACAGGTTTCGCCAACACAGACTGGTATGCCGAGCTTTACAAGGACTACTCCTTCTCACAGGAGCACAACGTAAGCCTCAGCGGCGGCACAAGGAACATCACTTACTATGCTTCCCTTGGCGCCCTTGACAGCGACGGTCTCATCCGTTACGGAAATGACCACACCCGCCGTATCAACCTTTCCGCCAACTTCAGCGCCGCACTTGCAAGCTGGGCAACTTTCCGTTACTCAATCCGCTACGTGCGTCAGACCAAGCATACCCCTGCAACCTATATCACCAACATCTACGGTGACCTGGGACGCCAGACCTGGCCTAACCTTCCTATCTATGACGAGAACGGATACTTCACATCCAACGGTTCAGGAGGAAACATGGCCCAGAGGCTTGCAGAGAGTGGATTCAACGACACTTTGGCAGACCAGTACACACACCAGGCATCCCTGGTGCTGGAGCCTATCAAGAACTGGGTGACCCATATCGAGTTCAACTTCAGGAACAACATCAGCAACACCTACAGGATGAGCCTGCCTCTGCAGGATCACGACGTTGAAGGAAACCTTGTTCCTACAACTTCAAGCTCTTCACTCCAGAACTCTGAGAACAGGTCCGACCACTACAACTGGAACATCTATTCAGATTACACCCTCAAGGTTGCCGACGACCATAACTTCAAGTTCATGCTCGGTTTCCAGACAGACGAGGAAATCATCAAGGCATTCTCCGTTACCCGCAACGGTGTGCAGGATCCCAACCTCCCCGTACTCAGCCTCACCACAGGCTTGAGCGGAACAGGCGCCGCCACCAACCCTTCAATTTCGGGAACCGAGAACCAGTGGTCAACAGCCGGTTTCTTTGGCCGTATCAACTACGACTATAAGGGTAAATACCTGCTGGAAGGAAACCTCCGCTATGACGGAACCTCACGTTTCCGCCAGGCAAGCCGCTGGACCTGGTCACCTTCTGTTTCAGCTGGATGGAACATTGCGCAGGAAGATTTCTGGGAGCCCATAAAAGGCACCGTGAACATGCTCAAGCTCCGTGCTTCATTCGGTACCCTTTCCAACCAGAACACCAGCGGATACTATCCTACCTACAGGACAATGACCCTGGGAACCGCCAACGGAGCCTGGCTCCAGAACGGCACGCAGCCCAACACAGCCCGTGTAGGAGGCCTTATCTCCGCTTCACTTACCTGGGAGAAGGTCCAGACCTACAACCTGGGTCTTGACTGGGGCGCTTTCAACAACCGTTTCACAGGTACCGTAGAAGGATTCCAGAGGTTCACCCACGATATGGTGGGACCCGCCCTGGACCTCCCCGCCACCCTTGGTCTGAGCGCTCCTAGCGCCAACAACTGCGACCTCAAGACCGTTGGTTGGGAAGTAAACTTCTCCTGGAGAGACCGCACTCCTTCCGGATTCGGATACAGCATCTCCGCCAACATCTCTGATGCCAGGACAATCATCCTCAAATACCCTGACAACACCACTCACGCCATCAGCTCTTACAACGAGGGCCATGAAATGGGAGAGATCTGGGGATTCGAGACCGTAGGTATGGCCAAGACACAGGCCGAAATGGACGCCCACCTTGCAAAGGTTGACCAGAGCGCCATCGGTTCAATGTGGGGAGCAGGAGACATCATGTACGCTGACCTCAACGGTGACGGCAAGCTCACCCGCGGCGCACAGACACTGGAAGACCACGGTGACCTCAAGGTTATCGGTATCAACGCCCAGCACTACTTCTTCGGAGTCAACCTCCAGGCGGACTACAAGGGCTTCGATATCAGGGCTATGCTCCAGGGTGTTCTCCAGAACGACATCTTCATCTCCAACCAGAGTTTCTGGGGAGTTGTATCCTGGATCTGGAACTCCTGCGCCTTCCGCGAGCACGGCGACTATTTCCGCGCCGAGCCTACCGGACTTCCCGGACACGAGATTCCTGCCAACACAGACGCCTATTATCCCAGGCCTCTGTCCAACTCAGGCAAGAACCAGCAGACCCAGACCAAGTACCTCCAGGACGCTTCATACATCCGTCTGAAGAACCTCCAGCTTGGTTACACCATCCCTCAGCACATCACCGGCAAGATCGGTCTGTCAAGAGCCCGCGCTTTCGCTTCCATAGACAACCTTTGGACCGGAACCAAGCTCAACAAGCTCTTCGATCCCGAGACCGTACGCGGAGGACAGGGAGGAAACGCTTATCCTCTGTCCCGTACCCTTTCATTCGGTGTTTCTCTTACGTTCTAATATTAAAGCACGATCGATATGAAAAATATATTCAGCAAAATATTACTTGCATCGGCAACAGTACTTGCTCTTGCAGCGTGCGATCCATTCCTGAACAGGGAGCCAATGTCCCAGATTTCTCCTGAAGGATACTTCTCTTCAGACGCCCAGGTCAATGCCGCCCTCATTAGGGAGTATGCCAACATCCTTCCCGGCAACTCCGGAGGATACGGTTATCTGGGAAATGACGTGGACACTGACAACCAGATGGATGCCGGAATGGACAACAAGTTCCTCAACGGCATGTGGAAGGTGCCTAACACCAGCGGCAACTGGAGTTTCACCGCCCTTTACTATGTCAACTATATCCTGGAGCAGGTCGTTCCCAAATTCGAAGAGGGAAAGATCACCGGCAACCAGGAAACCATCAAGCACTACATAGGAGAGACATACTTCCTGCGTGCTTACTACTATTACACCAAGCTCACCCGCTACGGAGACTACCCCATCATCAAGGAATGCCTTCCTGACGATATGGAAGTCCTTCGCGAGGCCAGCAAGCGTTCTCCCCAGAACGAGGTTGCGCGCTTCATCCTGGAAGACCTTGACAAGGCTGTAAGCCTTATGGGCGACCTCAACCTTGGAACCACCCGCATCAATAAAGACGCCGCCCTCATCCTCAAGTCCAGGGTTGCCCTCTACGAGGGATCCTGGCTCAAGTACCACAAGGGAACGGCATTGGTACCGGGCGGCCCCGAGTGGCCGGGCGGATCAAGCTATTCATATCCTGCAGGCAGCATAGACGCAGAGTCTTCCTGGTTCCTTAACCAGGCAGCCAGCGCCGCCAAGGAAGTGGCTGACAAGTATGTGGACAGGCTCACCGAGAACACCGGTGTAATGCAGCAGACAGCCGAAGAGACTCCCAACCCTTACTACAACATGTTCGCTTCCGTGGACCTGAACGGATTCCCCGAGGTTGTAATGTGGCGTCAGTACTCCATTACTTATTCAACCCACTCCGTACCGCAGGCCGCAGGCCGCGGAAACTATCTGCTGGGACTTACCCGCGGATATGTCCAGAACTTCCTGATGCTTGACGGAAGCCCCATCTACACCCACGGAACATACGCCGACGGCGACGGATACTATATGGGCGACAAGACCCTGGCCGACGTGAAGAAGAACAGGGACAGCCGTCTGTCAATCTTCCTCAAGGCCCCGGGAGAGAAGAACGTATGCTATAACATTGGTGACCCCCGTGGAACCGAAGTTGTGGTTACCGAGCCTTATCCTACCATCACCTTGGGTGACTCCGAGCGCGGATACACCACCGGATACGCCCTGCACAAGGGAGGCGCCCTTGACTGTAACCACTATGCCAACTACGGAGGCTACACTGGAGCCATCACGTTCCGTGCCGTAGAAGCGCTCCTGAACTATATGGAGGCAAGCTACGAGATCAGCGGAAACGTTGACGCCACCGCCGACAGGTACTGGAGAGCCATCCGCAAGAGGGCCAAGGTTAACGAGGACTATATGAACACCGTGAACCTCACCGATATGGCCAAGGAAGGCGAATTCGACTGGGGCGCTTACAGCGCAGGTACACTGATGACCGACAAGGTTCTCTACAACATCCGCCGCGAGCGCCGCACCGAGCTCCTCTCCGAGGGATTCCGCAACGACGATCTCCGCAGATGGAAGTCTTACGACTGTCTGCTGGACGGAGGTCCGCTCGCAGGATTCCAGCCTGAGGGCATCCACCTGTGGAACACCCCTATGGAGGCTTGGTACGAAGGCACCCTCATCGAGGGACCGGACGACCCCAAGGCAAATGTATCGGGAAGGGTTAACAGCGAGTACCTGAGGGTATTCCAGACCGTACGCAATGAGAATGGCTACGACGGATGCCACTGGCACCTTGCCCACTACTTCGATCCTATCCCGGTAAGTGAGATCCTCCTCAACTCCGAGGACGGCGTAAGCGCATCCTCTTCTACCATCTACCAGAATCCTTACTGGCCGGTAGAGGCTGACCTGAGCGCCATCAAGTAGTCCGTCATACTTTTTCAAGGAAAGGCTCCGCCCTTATGCGGCGGTGCCTTTTCCTTGTTTTTCTTACAAATTACTCCTATCTTGATAGGACTTTTTTAACTTCATTTTCCACTGATGTCCAAGGGTATCGGTTTTTTATGTCTGGCGGTCGTTTCCCTTCTGTCCTTGAACGGATGCAAGGGAAAGGTCTCTGAATTCGCTCCCCTGCCCAAAGGTTTCACCGTCACCCAATATGACGGGATGAACCTTGTCTGGCACGACGAATTTGACATCGACGGACGCCCGGGGGCGGACTGGAGCTATGAGAAAGGCTTCGTCAGGAACCAGGAGCATCAGTGGTATCAGGAGGACAACTGTTTCGTTGAAGGCGGCGCCCTTGTCATAGAGGCCCGCAGGGAAACGGTTCCCAACCCTGATTACTCCCCGGAGGCGTCTCCAAGGGATTGGAAACGCTCCAGGGAATATGCCGGGTACACTTCCGGCAGCATAAACACAAGACGCAGTTTTACCTTCAAATACGGTAAACTTGAAGTGCGGGCCAAGATCTCCACAGAAAAGGGATCCTGGCCTGCAATATGGTTGCTTGGCAACCAGTGGGGCTGGCCTTACGGAGGAGAGATTGACGTAATGGAGTATTATCTTTACAGGGACACCCCCACAATCCTGGCCAACGTGGCCTGGGGGAACGAAAGGGGCGGAGCGGAATGGCGCTCCTCCTACCATCCACTTGCCCGTTTCCTTGAGAAGGATCCGCAATGGGTGGAGAAGTTCCATATATGGACTATGGACTGGACCCCCGGGGAGATTGTCCTCAGCCTTGACGGCGAGGTGCTGAACAGGGTTGACCTGTCGGAAACGGTCAACGGTGGCTTCAGGGGCAACACTGAAAATCCTTTCAACAACACATATGAAGATTTCGCAGATTACATCCTGCTGAATTACGCGATCGGCGGCCAGAACGGAGGCGACCCTGACGGGTCGGAGTGGCCGCAGCGCTATTATGTAGATTATGTTCGGGTATATCAATAACAAACACTAATAATAATCATTTATGAAAAGACTCTTCTTAGTTTTATTTGCAGGTCTTATCTCCCTGGGAGCATCGGCCCAGTCCTTCAAGGAATGGCAGGATCCTACCCTCAACGAGGTAAACCGCGCCCCTATGCATACGCATTATTTCGCGTACGCCCCCACGGAGGACGCAACGGCGCCGGAGAATTCCGTGAATTACATTTCCCTGCACGGAAACTGGGCTTTCAACTGGGTTCAGAGCGCAGACCAGCGCCCCACCGGTTTCTGGAACCCCGGATTCGACGACAAGGGTTGGGACACTATGGTTGTTCCGGGAATCTGGGAGCTTAACGGCTACGGAGACCCCATCTACGTGAACACCGGCTATGCCTGGCGCAACCAGTTCCAGAGCAATCCCCCGGAGGTCCCCGTATATAACAACCACGTGGGAAGCTACCGCAGGGAATTCGCCATTCCGGCATCCTGGTCCGGCAAGGACGTGATAATGCACATAGGATCGGCCACTTCCTGTATCTACGTATGGGTTAACGGCAAATTCGTAGGCTACAGTGAAGACAGCAAGCTGGAGGCCGAATTCGACATCACCAAGTACATCAAGGCCGGCCAGAAGAACCTTATCGCAATGCAGATCTTCCGCTGGTGCGACGGTACGTACCTGGAGGACCAGGACTTCTTCCGCAGCAGCGGTATTGCGCGCGACTGCTACCTCTACGCCCGCTCAAAGGCAAGGATCGAGGACATCCGCGCCACACCGGACCTGGACGCACAGTACAGGAACGGCGTGCTTAACGTAGAGGTCACCTTCAAGGGCAACGCCGGCACGGCAAACCTGGAACTGCTTGACGCAAACGGACGCCAGGTAGCCACAGCCACAGTAAAGAGCTCTTCAAAGGGCGGCAAGGCCACAGCCTCAATGGCAGTGAACAATCCCGAGAAATGGACTGCCGAGACCCCTTACCTTTACACTCTCAAGGCCAGTGCAGGCGGAGAGATCATCCCCGTAAAGGTTGGTTTCCGCAAGGTGGAGATCAAGAACGCACAGCTTCTAGTAAACGGCAAGCCCATCCTCATCAAGGGTGCTGACCGCCACGAGCTCGACCCTGACGGAGGATATGTCATCTCCAAGGAGCGTATGATCCAGGACATCCAGATAATGAAGGAGTTCAATCTGAACGCGGTCCGTACCTGCCACTATCCTGACGACAACTTCTGGTATGACCTCTGCGATGAGTATGGAATCTATATGGTTGCTGAAGCCAACGTGGAATCCCACGGAATAGGCTACGGCCCGGCCACCCTGGCACGCAGGGACGACTACGCCCTTGCCCATATGCAGCGCAACCAGCGCAACGTGCAGAGGGGCTTCAACCATCCGGCCATCATCGTATGGTCCCTTGGAAACGAAGCCGGATACGGCCCCAACTTCGAGGCCGCCTATGACTGGATCAAGGCCGAGGATCCTTCCCGTATGGTTCAGTACGAGCAGGCCCGTGCCGACGGCAAGACAGACATTTACTGCCCTATGTACGCAGGTTACGATGCAATTGTACGCTATGCCACCAATCCTGAGAACACCAAGCCCCTCATCCAGTGCGAGTACGCCCACGCAATGGGTAACTCCGAGGGCGGCTTCAAGGAGTATTGGGACCTCTATCGCCAGTACGACAAGCTCCAGGGCGGTTTCATCTGGGACTTCGTTGACCAGTCCATCCGCTGGACAGGAAAGAACGGCGTAATGATCTATGCCTACGGAGGCGACTTCAACCGCTATGACGGAAGCGACGGAAACTTCTGCGACAACGGACTCATCAGCCCCGACCGTGTTCCCAACCCCCATATGTACGAGGTGGGTTACTACTACCAGAACATCTGGACCGACATTGACAACCTCGCTTCCGGAAACCTGGGAGTTTACAACGAGAACTTCTTCCGCGACCTGTCGGCTTACCGCCTCACCTGGGAGCTTATGAAGGACGGTCAGGTTGTACGCACCGGCAGCGTGGAGAACCTCAACGTGGCACCTCAGGCAAAGGGTAGCGTTCCCGTTCAGATCGGCGCCACCGACAAGAGCGGCGAGTGGCTCCTCAACGTCAAGTATGTCCTCAAGGACAGGGAGGGCGTCCTGCCTTCAGGCCACGTAGTGGCAAAGCAGCAGTTCACCCTCAACGGCTATGACTTTGGCAAGATTGACCTCAAGAACAAGAGCACCTTTGGCTACACCCAGTCCGATCCCGTCATCAAGACCAACGACCGCACTTTCCTCATCGTGGAGGGCGACAACTTTGTGGTTGAGATCAACCGCAGCACCGGATACATCACCCGCTACTGCGTAAACGGCACCGAGATGCTCAAGGAAGGCTCCGCCATCACCCCTAACTTCTGGAGGGCTCCTACTGACAACGACTTCGGCGCAAGCCTGCAGAACAGGTATGCCGCCTGGAAAGAGCCGCGCATCATCCTCAAGGGCAGCAACCAGCCCAGGCAGCGCGGCCAGCAGCCTGATCCTCAGGCAGTAAGGGAACAGCCTTTGACCTTTGAGGTTTCAAACGGAATTGCCAAGATTAACGTAAAGAAAGAGATCGTTGACGTTGCAGACCTCAACCTCGCATACGAAATCAACAACGAGGGTGCGATAAAGATCACCCAGACAATGAAGGCGGATCCGGAGAAGCAGATTTCCAATATGTTCCGCTTTGGAATGCAGATAGTGATGCCCAAGTCCTTCGAGAGGGTGGTTTACTACGGAAGAGGACCTATCGAGAACTACTCTGACCGCAAGACCGTAACCGACATAGGCATATACGACCAGAGCGTTGACGACCAGTTCTACTCTTACATCAGGCCTCAGGAGAACGGAACAAAGAGCGACATCCGCTGGTGGAAGATGCTCAACGCTGCAGGAAACGGTATCCAGATCACTTCAGAGGACGCATTCAGCGCTTCCGCCCTGCACTACACCATAGAGTCTCTGGACGAGGGCACATCCAAGAAGAACGGCCACTCCCCCGAGGTTCCCAAGGCTGACCTTACCAACGTATGCGTTGACAAGGCACAGATGGGACTCGGATGCGTAACCAGCTGGGGTGCGCTTCCTCTCGCAGATTATATGCTGCCTTACAAGGATTACGAGTTCGTTTACCTGATCTCTCCTGTAAAGAACGCAATCATCTACAAGTAAGGTGTTTGCTGATAAAGACAGAAAAAGCCGGCGCATTATGCGTCGGCTTTTTTTGATTAGGAAGCCCGGAGGGCTCTAGAAGCCGCCAAAGCCGCCTCCTCCAAACTGCTCCATCATCCTGCGCTGATCCTCCTCGTACTTCTTGAACTGATCCTCGGTAAGCACGCTCTTGAGGAAATCGGTCTGAGCCTTCATCCTCTTCTGCATAGCTTCCATGTCGAATCCGCCAAAGCCACCGCCCTGGCCCTGTGACATCTGGGCTGTCATCTCTTTAACGTCCTTTACGAAGTAATCAACGATCTTCTTGTACTGACCGTCATCTACCTTGCAAACCTCTTTGATACGGTCTGCCTGCATCTTTGCAATGTCATCGGGGTTGAACTGACCGAATCCCTGTGCAAAAGCGCCGGTAGTCATAATAAGGGCTGCGAGCCCAATCAAAAATTTTCTCATAATTGAAGTGTTTATTAAAAACGTTAACTGACTATTAGACACATTTTATACCAAATGGTAAAAAGTGTTTCTCATTTTTTTTATCTTCGTAACAGTTTAATAGAATTGTTCCACAAAAATACTCACAAAATGCGCAGATCCATATTGGCATTGGTCATCCTGGCGGCGGCGCTTGCTGGATGCAAGACAAAAAACCCGGTCCTTACAGTAGAAGGAGGACAGATTCAGGGCGTTGAAACCACAATAAAGGGAGTTTTCGTTTACAAAGGCGTCCCCTTTGCAGCTCCACCCGTGGGTGACTTGCGCTGGAAGGAGCCTCAGCCTGTCATTCCCTGGCAGGGAGTGAAGATTGCCGACACCTTCAGCGCCGGAGCCGTTCAGTCTCCGCACGATTCCTCAAACCCCTGGACCAGCGAGTTCTATATGACAGACCCTGAATTCAGCGAGGACTGCCTTTACCTGAACGTATGGACACCCGCACCGGGCCAGACGGACAAGAAACTCCCCGTGGCAATGTGGATCCACGGAGGCGGCTACACCGGCGGATGGAGCTGGGAGCCTGAGTTCGACGGAAAAGTATGGGCCCAGAAGGGCGTGGTACTGGTTACCATCAACTACCGCCTTGGCATTTTCGGATTCCTGACCCATCCCCTCCTGGCCGCCGAGAGCCCTCACGGGGTATCCGGCAATTACGGAATCCTTGACCAGATTGCCGCGCTCAAGTGGATTGCAAACAACATAGAGCAGTTTGGCGGAGATCCGGACAACATAACAATCCTGGGACAGAGCGCCGGCGCAGGAAGCGTCAAGACGCTGTGCTCCTCCCCTCTTACCGGCAACCTCATCAAGAAGGCCATCATACAGAGCGGCGGCGGTGTAACCGAGCCCCGCCCGGCCACAGGCGGCCAGATGCCTCAGGGCTTCAATATGCCTGCAGCCCCTACCGTAGAGGAGATTTTCGAATGGGCCGGATACGACACGCTGGAGAAGATGCGCGCCGCTTCTACAGAGGATATCTTCACCCTGGCGACCCGTTATTCACAGGCAACCGGCAGGCGCGGAAACCTCAACACAAGGCCCAATATAGACGGCTACGTATCCAACGAGAGCTTTGACGCAGCCGCCTTTGACGGCACCATCAAGGATATCCCGTATATGATAGGATACACCCGCGACGATATGGGCAACGGAAGCCCCCAGGGCGCCATCGACCTGTTCTGCAGCCTTCGCAACAAGGCCGGCAAGCCCGTTTACGCATATCAGTTCGCACGTCCCCTTCCAGACGATGCGGCCGGTTCACACGATATGAAGGGCGCCTTCCACTCCTCTGAGCTTTGGTTTATGTTCAAGTCCCTCGACCACAGTGACAGGCCCTTCACACAGGCAGACTGGGACCTTGCCGAAAGGATAATCACCCACTGGACCAACTTCGCAAAAACCGGAGACCCCGGCAACGGCTGGAAAGCCTTCACACAGGATGCTCCGGATTATATGGTATTCAAAGTAAACGCGGACGAAACGAAAGATGCCTCCGCTATGGGCCAGCCCGTAGCAAGAGGCAACTGATAAGCGCAGATTATTCCGCTACTTTACTTTATAAGCGATGAGGGCGGAGCCGTGACGGGCGTAAAGGACTCCGTCGGCAATTACCAGGTGGGCCCAGTAGGGGCCGGAACCCTTGTCCATACGGAACTCGCTGACGGTCTTGAATTCTTTACCGTCCGGCTTTACCATTCCTATGTATCCGCGACGCTCATCGTAGCAATAGAGCATTCCGTCCGCATAGATTATGGAGCCTTTGCCCTTTCCGCCGGACCAGGCGGAGTTGTAAAGGGTCTTTCCGGTGTTCCAGTCCAGTGCGAGCCAGTTTCCGCTGTTGTTGTTCACCCAGTTGGTTCCGTAAATGACGCCGTCCACAAGGACGTATCCTCCGTGATGGGTGTCCATATCGGCATTCTTCCACGCTACGGTCACTCCTGTAAGATTGTCGTTGAGCTGGAGCATAAAGGATCCTATGTCATATCCCTGGCTGAAGAAAATGCGGCCGTCCTTGAAAAGGGGGCTGTTGGGCGGGATATTGTCCTCGCCGCTTTTTCCCCAGTTGGAGAATGTCCATTCTATATTGCCGTTGGAAGGGTCCGCTCCAAAGATGCTGTGCATGGTGAAGGCCACTATCTGCTTCTTTCCTTTCCATTCGATTAGGATAGGGGTGGCATAGGCGCGCTTCTCGCCAAGGGAGCGGGACTTCCATACCTCCTTGCCGGTATCTGCGTCAAGGGCCACAAGGGTGGTTTGGTTTCCGCCGGGAGAGTAGATGACCTTGTTATCTACAATGAGGGGGCTCTCTGCGGTACCCCAGTTACCCGTGGTGGTCCTGAAAGCGGAGTTGCCGTCCACTTTCCATACTATCTTGCCATCTGCGGTATTCACGCAGACTACTTCTCCGCTGCCGCTTATGACGTATGCCTTGCCGTTGTAGATTGTGGGGGTGGTACGTGTCTCGGGGTAAGAGTTCCTCCAGGGAGATCCGTAAGCTACGCTGTACAGGACTTTTCCGGTTTTGTCCAGGGCCAGGAGCACTTCCTGTCTCTTGTCTTCGGACAGGCCGGTTATGTAAAGCCTGTCACCGTCTATTACCGGGCTGGAGTTGCCGTCACCTACCTGGAGGTTCTCCCACAGTTTTGCGGGGCCGTCTGCAGGCCAGGTTTTCATAAGGCCGGTTTCCGACAGGTACATTCCGTCGTGTTTGGGGCCGCGGAAGCCGTCGGGAGCGCTGCTCTGGGCAAAGGAGCAGACGCAGGCGACCATTGCACACAGTGAAAATAAAATTTTCTTCATACTCAACATAATTGATAACTATATAACTGATTCATATACTTCTAACAATCTGCGGGCCATAACGGCACCGTCATACCTGCTGCCGGACAATTCAAGGGCCCGGGCGGACAGACGGCCGTAAAGGTCCCTGTCCGTGAGGACTTTTTCCAAAGTATCGGTCAAGGCTTGAGGCGACTCCGGATCGTAAAGCAGCCCTGCGCCGTCGGTAATTTCTGGGAAAGAACCGCTGCGCGGCTCTACGGCAGGACGCCCGGAGGCGAATGCTTCGCAAAGATAGAGTCCTACTCCTTCGTTGAAGCGAAGCGGCACGGAAAGTACACTTATCTGAGGGTAGAAATCCGCGTGGGAATCTACGCTGTAGGGTACAAAGGTAACATCTTCTTGATACGGAGCAAGTATTTCCTTAACTTTTTCCAAGAATTTCTTGTCGGAAGAGCCCATCGCCCCGCCTCCTATCCTCAACTTCAGCCCGGGAACTGTGCCGCGGCGCTTGAGGTCTACGAAGGCCTGGGCAACCAGGTCGAGGCCGTCAAGGGCGTTCATCCTGTAGAAGAATCCTATCGTAGGGTCTGACGGCTGCGAAAGGTTACGGTAACGCTCTATGTCCACACCGGGATAAATCACCTCGGGATCCTTTAGCGAAGGCATCCTTTCCAAGGCTATCTGCCTGTAATAGTTGCTTGAGGTGATGAAGCGGTCCACGTATGCGGCGTTGCGGCTTACGGCCTCCCACGCCTTGGAAACGTAATCTTCTTTAAGGGAATCTATCCAGACTTCCTCGTCCTGAAGGGAACATACCACAGGAATGCCCAGCTCCTCTTTTATGAACCTCGCTATGCCTATGAGCAGAGATGAAGACAGATGGACAACGTCGGGAAGGCCGTCGGAACGCATCCAGGCCACCATATCTTCCATATTCTTGAGGAAGGCTCCGTCAAGGCCCTCTATCATTGACATTGTCATTCCCTCCATTCCGGCCGCGGAAGTGGTTCCGGAAAGGGATGCGGCCAGGCCCAGCATCTTGGGAGACCCTATGGCCTTGCGCATCCAGGATGGCATCTGACCTTTCTTGAACAGGGCCTGCTCCAGATAATATGACGTGGCGGGAAAGAATACGGGCACGCCCTGGGTGCTTATCTTCATAGGCAGGTACAGGGGCATAATGATCACATCGTGCCCTTGCTTGAGGAGCGCCTGCGCCAATAGATTGTCCCTGAAGCAGTTGCCGCAGTAGTATGTGTCTCCCGCACTCGGGGAAATGAACAGTATTTTCATACTTTGCCTATCACTTTCTTGACTGAAACGTATATCCCGTACAGCAGGCACGCTGCAAAAACGATGCATAGGAGCCAGATGAGCACGGGGATATTTCCGAACGATATTATAACGCTGAGCAGCGCGCCGCTCACGCCAAGGCCCGCAGCCAGGAGCGGAACGGGGCCGTATTCCTTGTAAAGCAGTTCGTGGACCGTCTCGCGGGGTATTCCCAGGCAGGCCCACTGGTCTATGTCTTCCTTTCTGGCGGCAAGGTTCTTTCTCATTATTACAAAGAAACTTACCAGACCCAGGAGAAGGCCGGCAAAGCCCAGCATCAGGAAGATTGTCAGGTACGCATCGGTCACGGAATTGAACTCCTTGAGCCTTTCGAGGGTTGGAGTGACGCGTATTCCGTATTCGTTGAGGGCGGCCGCCGCTATGCCGGCATCGTTCTGCTGAGGGCTCTTAAAGAGGAATACTTCGCTGCCCGTGGTCTGGGGCCAGAATTGCTCGAATACAGTCCTGTCCATTACAATGTTGCCCTGGAACACGGTATTGGGCAGGGTTCCGCAAATTACAATGTCCGCAGGGTTGCCGCGGGAGTCCGTGTAGTGCAGGGTATCCCCTACCTGCTTTGCCATACCCCACAGCAGCACGGTTTCATCTACCAGGGCTACGGGGGCGCTACGCATATATTGGGCTGTTATGTCTCCTGCAGGAAAGTCCTTGAGGAAGACTTCCATATCGGCCGCAAGCACCGCGGGAGTTTCGACCTTATTGAGATTAAGGCAGCTGGCGTCATCGCCCTGAGCGCGCAGGAACTGGAGTATTTCCGCCTGGGGCGAAAGGGTTCCCAGTGAAAGATGGCTCCGTCCCTGAGGGGTGGAGAGGTCGTAATAGACCGGAACCGAAGTCTCGCACCACCATCCATATCCTCCGGTAAGGGCTGTACGTTTGCTTCCGTCAGTGAAATCCTGGCGGTTGAGACCTACGGCAAATACTATGAACACTCCGAGCGCCAGGGTAATGAAAGACAGTATGGCACCGGAACGGGAATAATACAGGCTCTCGCGTACAAGCCCCGAACGGGAAACGTCGTTTGCGGGCTTCTTAAGGATATACCAGCAGAACCACAGCGTTCCGGCCGCTACCCAGAGGCATCCGGTGAGGACGAAACTCACCACGGCGCCCAGGGGCTTGGAAAGGAACGGCAGCAGAATCATCAGCGCCGTACAAATTATCGCCCATACCTTTATGGCGGCGGGGTTTGCCTGCCTGGCGGCTTTCTTGCCGCTGCGCATGGAGCGGCGCAGCGTGAGCGCGACGGTGCCCAAAGCCAGCAGCAAGCCGGCCGCCAGGCCCGTCACAAGGGTAAGCGGGCGCGGATAAACCGCAAAGCCGTCTGTATGCGTAGCCCCTTTCCACAGGTTTCCCAAAAGGAACAGGACCACAAAGGCATAAAGCAGGCCCGCCACTACTCCCGCCAGCGATGCAATCCCCAGCACGGGAACCGCTTCGCGGTTAATCATCTTTCTTATGGACTTAGGCTGGAAGCCTATAGATTCAATCACTTCCCTTTCCCCCTTGCGCTTTTGCAGCATCTCCTTCAAAGGATTGAGGATGAGCAGCAGGGCGGCTGCTATTATGAAGCAGCCCAGTGCCAGGAACAGCCCGCCGAAATCCACTCCTCCCCTGGCCGCGGCAAGGCCGGAATCCAGAGGATGGATCATTGCTACTCCGCATTGGGAGGCATCAAGGGCGTCAAGGTCCGCTTCCCCGTCAAGACGGAGTGCCGTTGCCGCGCCGTATGGATTCTTCCAGGAAGAAGCCACGGCAGCATAAGGCAATATGGCCTTGGGGGCTGAGCGGTACCGCTCCCAGTACAGTTCGTCTTGGGGGCCTATGAGCGACATGTCAAGGGGAAGGTCGCTGTCCCAGTCGGAGCATCGCTGCGCCTCGGTGAGGCCAGGATACGAGGCGCTGAGCCCCGGATCGGAAAGTACTTCTCCTATGGGGATTATCCTGCCTACGCGAAGCGTCACGGAGTCGGTCTCCAACTGCTTCATTCCTGGAGAGATGTAGTATGAGACGTTGATCTGGTCTCCTATGCGGGCGCCAAGACGGGCGGCGGTATAGTCGGTAAGGTAAATCTGGTCTGCCGGGATGCTTTCCCCTTTGTAATAATCCATTGCCGTGACAAAGGAATACGGCACAAATGCGTCCCCGGCTGATATGGTATTGGCAAGATAAGAGAATAGCCTGTCGGGTTTGGCGTCGCGCCCGGACACGGCTTCAATGATGTCTTCCTGCAGGAAAACGGCGTCTGAAACCACTTCGCTGCGCCCGTCGGCGGCGGTGCGGACGGAAAGGCCGGCATACTGAGGCTTGAATACGTCATCCAGCACGCTCCTGCCCAATTCTTCCGGGGAGAAGACCATACTGATCTTATCGCCGGTTTCCAGGTTCTCGCAGAGTTCGCTCCGGCTCACAAAGACATTGTACGGAAGCACCTGGGCTACCCTGAGGCTGAGGTTTCCGCCCTGGGAGGCAGAAAGGACATCGGTGCAGGAGAGTCTCAGGCCAAGGGTGTATTCTTCAGTGACAAAAAGGGAGCCCGACGGAACCAGGCCGTTGCGAGGGAGGCGCAGCACTACGGCGCTCCCCTGCCGCGCCCCTATTTCCTTGCTGAGCGGCGCGTTGATCTTGACCGTTCCGGGCTCAACGGAATCTATGCCCCATACGTTGACGGGAATCAGCCTTCCGTCTGCCGATACGAAACCGTCGGAATACAGCATTCCCCGCCCAGAAGGCACGGCCGCTGCGAACGCGGCATCCAGATATCCGTTTTGGGACACAATTACGGTACGGGCGTCGCCCAGGCGGTCCAGGGTGCGCTTTTCGAGGGAATGGCGCACGGAATCGCCCACGATGAGGCTGCCGGAAATGACTCCCGCAGCCACTGCACAAGCAATGGCTATAAGGATCCAGAAACGCTTGTAATAGCGTATGCTTCCAGCGGATAGTTCTCTACTTTTCAATTACCGTACGGTTTTCTATACAAAGCCTGCGGGCGGCGGCTGCAGCCGTCTGCTCCGAATGTGTTACCATTATAAGTGTGGTCGAACGCTCTTTCACCAACTCTGTAAGCAAAGAGAGGATGGCATCGGCGTTGTCAGCGTCCAGCTGGCCGGTGGGCTCGTCGGCAAGGACCAGCAACGGCTCCATAACAAGGGCGCGGCAAAGCGCCGCCCTGCCCGCCTCGCCTCCGGAAAGGGTCTGCGGATACTGCCCTTCGAGCCCGTCAATGCCCGTCCTTGACATCAGTGCGCGGGCATAGGAAACCTGCTGCTCAGTAGCACTTTGGGCTGTAGCCAGGCAAGGCATCAGGATGTTCTGCAGGACAGTATATTGGGGCAGCAGCCTGTGGTCCTGGAATACGAATCCTATTTTGCGGTTGCGTACTTGGTACGGGTTTGCAAAAGGATTGTCTCCGTCAAGGGTATAAGTGCCCTTGTCCGGCTCCAGAAGGGTTCCCAACATACGCAGCAGGGTTGTCTTGCCGCTGCCGGATGGCCCCGTCACGGCTACGGACTCCCCTCTTTCTACGCTGAAGGTGACGTCGCGCAGAATGGTGTTGCTGCGTCCGGACCCGTCCGGAAAGCTCTTTTGAATTCCTTTCAGTTCGATAAGCGCCATATCTGTTTTCATTTGCCAAAGCACAAAAGGGTGCCTTTGGCCGTAAGTATCATAAATCTGTCCTTGATGACCGCCGGACTGGCAATGATGTCTTCTCCCGCATCATATTCCCACAGGAGGGTTCCGTCCGACTTGTCGAATATGCTAATAATTCCGGTCTTGGTGCAGGCCAGGACCTTATCCCTGCATACCAGCGGGGAGCTTTCTCCCGGATTGCCTTTAAGGAGCACTGACCATTTGAGGCTTCCGTCCTTGCGGCTGTAGGCGGTAAGCAGCCTGTCGGAAGAGAAAGCGTAAACGGCCTTGGAATCCACTGCGGGGACGCTGACAAGGTCTGAGCTGTCCTCTGTAGCCTCGCGCAATTTGCTCCATTTGCCCATTTTCCCGTCTTCAAGATTGATGGCGTACAGATTGCCGGAATAGTCCCCAACGTACGCCATATCGCCCGAAATGGCGGGAGAAGAAGGGATGTAAGCGTCCAGCCTGAGCGAATCCACGGCGCCGCCGGTGGCGCAGTCTATCATCCTGAGCCATTGGTCGCATCCTCCAAACAGTACGTTCTGCCGCCAGCACGCCGCGGCGCCGTTAAGGTAGTATCCAGACTCGTACCGGCTGAGAAGCGTGCCGTCGGCCGCATCTATGCAATACATCCAGTTGTCGTAGCTGCCAACCACTATGGCATCCCTGCCTGCGAAGCTCGCAAGGTTGGGAGAGGCGGATATCTGCCCTTCGGTCTCATACTCCCACAGCACGTTTCCGTCCGGGATGCTTATGGCCAGGAGACTGCCGTCGGTAGTCCCTATGTAAAGCACGCCGTCATTGATAAGGGGCGTGGCCTCTATGTAAGTGTCGAATTCCTTTTGGAATACCTGGTTGCCGTCAGGATCCACTCCGTACATCTTTCCGCGGCGGTCGCACCAGTAGGTGACGCCGTCTTTGATTACCGGGGACCCCTCCGTGCGGGGGCCGGTGGTGAAGCTCCAGAGAAGGCGCGGTTTGGAAGGGAGCGCCTGGTCTGTGTATCCGCTCAGGGAAGAATCGCCCCTGAATACGTTCCAGTCCATATTCCCGGTGCCGCCTCCTTTGGAGCAGCCGGCTAAGGCCAGGGCAATGGCCAGGTATTTCAGAAGCCTTTTTATCATCTGATCAAAGAAAGGGCCCCCGTGGGGCAAAGCCCCGCAAGGGATTCACTGACGTTTCCATAGCTTGCTTCAGGTATGTCCACCTGCATTGTAAAGCCGCGGCCCTTGAAGCTGAAGCCGTCCACGGTATTGTAAACGCAAAGACCGCAGTGTATGCACTTGGCGGGTTCAAACCACAGGTCTCCGGTAATGTGCTTGCGCTTCTTGAACGGCTGGGCGGAAGAGACCCCGAAGCGGGGTGTCTTTATGCCGGCTGCGCTGGCAAGGTCGCGCAGACGGCAGTCGTTGCGCGCCGCGCAGGCGCAGTGAAGGCAGTTGGACGCGAGGGGCTGCTCGGCGCGCAGCCGTATCTTCTCCTGCTCCGTAAACACGCCCTGGCGCGAAGAGAAGCGGGTTTTGTCCTGAACCTGCACGTCGGCCGGGTCTCCCTGGACGGGAAGGTCCTCCCTTGCGGCAAGTTCGTTTACGATGGAGCGTATTTCCACGTGCGCATCCACAGAATTGCGGCGGCAGACTTTCTCGCACGGGGCCTTGCAGCCCTCGCAGGCCACCGACGGCAGGTCGAAGACCGCCGCCAGGTACTTGCGGGCGCGCAGGTAATCTTCCTTGTCGTAAGCGGCCAGCATCCCTTCTATATTCAACCCGTGCGGGCACACGGTAACGCAAGGGGCTTCGCAGTCGGCCCTGTGGTCGCGCAGGAGCAGGTCAAGGGCCATCTTCCTGAGGGAAACCACCAGGCTGGACTCCGTATCTATCCGCATTCCCTCCACAGGGTATGTAGAGCAGGACGGAATCATCTGGGACGTGGAAAGGTCCTGCACCATACAGACCATACAGGAAGGCTTGTGAACCGCGTTTGGAGCATAGCAGAGGGACGGGACTTCAATACCCACCCGGCGGCAAGCCTCAAGCAGGGTCTCGCCCTGGAGGGTCTCTACTGTTCTGTCATTTATAGTAATGCGCATAACGTCAACTTATTGCAACTTCTTTCAAAGGCACCTTGTGGATGGCATCGTAACTGCACTCTCCTATACAAAGGCCGCACTGTGTGCATTTGTCAACCTGGATGAAGTGCTTCTCGTACGGGGTATATTCTATGGCGTCGGCAGGGCAGGCCTTGGCGCACTTGGTGCAGCCAACGCAGTCTTCGTTCACCTCGTATTTAACCATATCCTTGCAGGTACCCGTACGGCAGATTCCCGCAATGTGCTCTTTGTATTCGTCCATAAAGTAGCGCAGCGTGGAGAGAACCGGGTTGGGCGCAGTCTTTCCCAGGCCGCAGAGGGCGGCCTTGCTTATGTTCTGAGCCAGTTCCTCCAGCTGTGCTATGTCTTCTTCCTTTCCCTTGCCCGTGCATATCTTGTCAAGGATGTCAAGCATGCACCGG
The DNA here is from genome assembly GCA_017960545.1 of Bacteroidales bacterium. Classification (GTDB taxonomy): domain Bacteria; phylum Bacteroidota; class Bacteroidia; order Bacteroidales; family UBA932; genus Cryptobacteroides. The sequence goes on along the minus strand of JAGCYZ010000057.1, from coordinate 19,295 downwards.
AGGCCTATGCGGCAGAATGTGCATTTGCCGCAGGACTCCCCTGCCGTAAACTCCGTGAAATAGCGGGCAACGTCAACCATACAGCTGCTCTCGGACAGCACTACAAGGCCTCCGGAGCCCATTATGGCTCCCATACCCTTGAGTGCTTCGTAATCTACGGCGGTGTCGCACATCTCCGCGGGGATGCAGCCTCCGGACGGGCCTCCGGTCTGGACCGCCTTGAGTTTTTCGCCTCCTTCCACTCCGCCGCCTATATCCTCAATTATCTGGTTGAGAGTGGTGCCCATAGGAACCTCTATGAGCCCTCCGTGGTTGACCTTTCCCACCAATGCGAACACCTTGGTTCCCTTGCTGCTCTGCGTTCCCACCGATGCGTAGGCCTCAGCCCCGTTGCGGATTATATAGGGAACCTGGCTCAGGGACTCTACGTTATTGATAAGCGTCGGGCAGCCGTTAAGGCCCGATACGGCCGGATACGGCGGCCTCAGGTTGGGGAATCCGCGCTTTCCTTCTATGGAGTTTATAAGGGCCGTTTCTTCGCCGCAGACAAAGGCTCCCGCGCCTTCGAAAATGCGTATGTCAAAGTCGAATCCGCTGCCCAGGATGTCCTTCCCCAGATAGCCCCTGTCACGGCACATCTGCAGTGCCTTGCGTGTTCGGATCACGGCCTGAGGATACTCCGCCCTTATATAGAACACGCCCTGATGCGCTCCTACGGCATATCCCGCTATTATCATTCCTTCAATGACCCTCATAGGGTATGATTCCAGCAGGATGCGGTCCATGAAGGCTCCGGGGTCTCCCTCGTCTCCGTTGCAGACAACGTATTTCACGTCTGTGGGCTGGGAGGCCACCAGGGACCATTTCCGGCCCGAAGGGAAACCTCCGCCTCCGCGCCCTCGCAAACCGCTGGCCAGCACCTGGTCTATGACCTGTCCCGGAGTCATTTCCTTGAGTACCTTCTCCAAGGCCTTGAAGCCGTCGTTGGCTATGTATTCGTCCGCATCCAGCGGAGCCATATGGCCGTATCCTTCGGTGGAGATGCGCTTCTGGCCCGCGAAGAAGTTGTTTATGGTACGCGTGCGCACCTCATCGGGTTCCCAGAGGGAACTCTCCCAAACGGTATCGGTATGAATATGGTCCACGCGGCGGAAAATGCTGTTGCGCAGCCGCCGCAGCGGGGATGTCGCCTTGAAATGGTTCAGAAGGATTTCCCTGACCTCCTCGGGCTTGACATTGGGGTACCGGATAATCTGCCCGTCGGGCATTGCCACATCTACCATAGGAACCTGATTGCAGGCGCCCACGCAGCTCACCGGCTTGATCCTTACGTTAAGGTCCAGTTCGGCGCAGGCGGCAGTCACGGCCTCGTAAATCTCGGCGGTGCCGCTGGCCTGGCAGCAGTTTTCCATTCCCAGCCTTATCTCTCCCTGCACCTTTCCTTCCCTCTCTTCCTCTTCTTTCTCCTCTTCCTGGGCGGCCAGGGCGTTGAAGGCGTCCAGCACCTCATCCACCTTGCCGGGCTGCACGTGCCCATAGATCTTGGGGCCTATCTGCACCGCGGGAGCCAGGGCACAGCAGCCCAGGCAGCCTATCTTCTCTATCGAGAAGCGACCGTCCGCCGTGGTAATGTCGTCGCCCTCCATCTTGAGCTCGCGCCTGAAAGCGTCATACACCGTGTCGGCCCCTTTCACGTGGCAGGCGGTTCCGTTGCAGACCTTTATTATGTGCTTGCCGAAAGGCACCAGCCTGAACTGGGAATAGAAGGTGGCTACGCTCATCACCTGGGCGCGGGTGATCTCCGTGCGCTCGTAAACCCTGTCCAGCGACTCGGAGCGCAGGTAGTTGAACTCTTCCTGCAGTGCCTGGAGCAAAGGGATGACTACATCGGGGGTTGTCCCGATGCGGTCAATTATGGCATCCGTGCGCAAAAGCACCGCCTTGAGGGCCGCAGCCTCTTTTTCTATGCAATCAGTTCCGCACATCTTTTATGAAGCGCTTACGCAATACAGGCTTTCTGTGGAACGCACCACAATCTTGCCGTCCGTGAACGCCGGGGTGGCAAAGGTGGGCTCCCCGGTCTGGATGGTGCGCAGAAGGGTCAGCTTTCCGTCATTGCTGAAAATGTACATATTCCCTTCCGTCCCGAATATATAAATCTTGCCCTCCACGAGCATTGGAGAACAGTAGAATTGTGTTCCAAGGTCCTGCTCCGCCAGGATTTCCCCGTTGGAGGCGTCGTATGCTATGAGCATTCCGTAGCTGGTGGCCACGTAAACGTAATCTTTTGTAGCCACGGGGCTGGAGACCTCCGGCAGATAGTCGTTTGCCTCCCACAGCAGGGAGCCGTCCTGGGCGTTTACCGCCACAAGCGAGGCGTATTCGCTGGCTCCGTAAACTATTCCGTTGGAGCTGCAGGGACTCGCGCCCACTTCTCCGCTCATACAGTCAACTTTCCACAGCATTTCGCCGTTGTCCGGATTGTAGGCGGTAAGGGCGGGATTGCCCATTACCACAAGCTGGGCCTTTCCGTCTATGTAGGCTATTATAGGAGAGCTCCAGGTGGCCTTTTCGGTCCTGGATTTTGTCCAGCGGACGTTACCGTTGCTCAGGTTGAGGGCTATGAGCTTGCCGTCGCTGTCGTTATCGTACTGGACTATGACCTCGCCGCCGTAAATGAGAAGCGAAGAAGCAAAGCCATAATGGTTGTCGGGCACGCCGAGGTTCTTGGCCCAAAGGCGGTTGCCGTCGATATCGGCGCAAATGATATCGCCGGTGGCGAAAATTGCGCATACCTGGCTTCCGTTGGTGGCCACAGACGAAGCCGCAAGGCCTGTATCGCCATTAACGGTTGGCATTGTGGAAGGAGATCCGGCAATGCCGTCGGCGGCTAGGGTCCAGCGCAATTCTCCGGTAAGGAGGTCGTAGCAATAGAGTTCCCTTGCCGATGCGTCGGCGCCGGTAAGGAACACGTTGCGCCCGTTGAGCACCGGCGAATTGAAACCGGGCTTGGCCACGGAAACCTTCCAGGCGATATTGGAGCCGGCGGAAAGGTCCCAGTTCACAGGGACTCCCCTGGCATTGGACTGGCCGTTGGAATTGTTGCCGCGGAAAGCGTTATGGGTAACGGTAGATATTACAGGTTGTTCTACTACAGGCTCTTCGGAAGCGGCCTCCTCTGTCTGGGATTCCTCCTGGGGAGCGGTTTCTTCTTCCGGAGCCTCGGTTTCAGGGGCGGTAGCATCGGCTGTCAACTGAGCAGGATCGAAGGACTCTGCATCAAAGATCTCCTCTTGAGGGGCTTCGAATTCCTCCTGCTGGGCCAGCGCCTTCTTCTGGGCACGGCGCTCCCCCAAAGAAGAATAATATGGAGACGACAGGAAGGCGAATACCAGCGCGGCTACAGCCACTGCGCCAGCGCCTCCCAGCACATATTTGCGTGCCTTGGACTGTATGAGCCAGTCGTCAAGGTGGTCGATCTCCTTTTCCGGGATGTCCTTGACTCCGGAATAATAAAGACGGAGGCAAACCAGCAGAACTCCCAGCATTCCCAGAAGCAGGTAAAGCCCGGTCTTAAGATGGCTTCTCTGCACGAAGTAGGCCCTTCGGGACAGGAGGTCAAGCTGACGGATCTGCTCCTGGAGCTGCAGATTGTCCGCGTTGACGTCGTTGAGTTCCTTGAGGGTCTGGACCACCTCGGTTTGCAGAGGGGTGGCCTTACGTACCTGGAAATAGTTGGTTATGAGCATTATAGACAGCGTCAGCGCAAAAATTGCGGTGACTATGGCTATGTTGCGGTATATATTCTTTTTCATATTCTGCTTAATTCACTTTGGCCTTGACGCGGTTCTGGGGACAATAACTGAAGCACTTTCCGCAGGCGACGCAGCGCGAGTGGGCTATCTCATACTGTTTGCGGCCGCGCTTGAGGGAAAGCCTTACGAGCTTAACACCTATCACAAGGCCTATGAGCATACCCGCGAGAGTGCCGTACAGGCGGAAATCTTTGTGAACTTCTTCATAGGAACTGATCAGGTCTTCTAGTGTGCGTCCCTGGCTGTAGAATGCCTCTACTTCCGGGATCATTTCTCCATCGGGATGGTCTTCAAAGTACATTACCTGAGAATAGAGCCGCACTTCCCTGTTGGCGCGTGCGAGCTGCGGAGCCGCCTGGCGCATAAGCAGGCCTCCCGCGGCCATAAGGACGGGGATTATAAGCATATATGCCAGCAGCCTTTTGACGCCCGTACGGTTGCTTTCGTTAACCTTGTTGCCGTAAGGGGCTTCGATGGCATCGACGGGGCAGGAATTGTGGCAGAGCTCGCAGTTGATGCAGGGTTTGGGGGTGATGCCTATCTTGAAAACCGAAACCGAAGAGAAAATGCTCAGCAACGCACCGTACGGGCACAGGAAACGGCAGAACGGCCTTCCCGTGAATACGGACATCACCAGCAGTATTACGCCGAATGCAATCATACCTATGTCTCCGCCAAGGCGGAAGATGCCTATGAACGGGTCAAACTGGCAGATTATGAAACGGGTACGGGTCAAGGCGTACAGCAACGCAAAAGCCAGGTAAATCCAGGGGATTACGCTCAGGGCGCCCGCCACCGCCTTGTTGATCCGGTAGTTTTTAACGTTCACCAGGTCCTGGAGGGCGCCAAGGGGACACACTCCCGAGCAGAATACCCTTCCAAAAAGGAACGCCCCCAAAATGGGAATCATAAAGAAGAGGAAAACCGCCAGCGGCAGGCTGTAGGAATTATCCACGAAGGCCAGGGCCACGTTCTGGATGGAGCCCACGCTGCACACGCAACCACCCCTGAAAAAGCCGAAGTAAGCCACTGAAACCACCGAGCTCCACAGTATGGGGCCGCGGGTGCGCTTCTTATACAAAGCCCAGGTGACAATACCCATAAGGATGAGCAGCATAGCTACGTCTATGATGTCCCACAGCATCTCGTTGGGGACGGCATAGGTGTATTCCGGGTACTGGTAGCCCGATTCGAAATCAGGCCTGGGGAAACGACTGATGGCAGCCGCCTTCCAGCCTGCCAGGAGCAGTACCAGGGAGTTGAGGAACTTTTTCATCAGGCTTGGTCCTTCATTTTGTATGCTGTTTCGTAAGGGACGCGGGTGATTGCCCCGGAGGCGCAAACGTTTGCGATGGAGCACTCGTTGCAGTTGAGGCAGAGGTCCTGCCTTATCTGCAGGAAGAGTGATCCGTTGCCGAACGAGCTGCAGCCCTTGACACATTTGCCGCAGCCGTTGCAGAGGTCTTCGTCAATTGTATATTCAAAGTAAGGGTCTTCCACGAACTTGCGCTGGATGGCTCCGGTGGGGCATATCATATTCTCGGCGGCGGTGTTGAGCTCCTTGGCGTTGGTGCGGTAGTACCCGCCGCAGAGGTCGCAGTATCCGCATACTTTGTTGGCGTGGATGCAGCGGACGGCGGAAACCGGCATTACGCAGCTGGTTTCGCAACGGCCGCACTGGGTGCATTTTTCGGGGTCTATCTGCCAGTAGAGGCTGGCGGACTTGTTCCCCTTGACTTTGGTCGCGGCGGCGCCGCCAAGAGCCAGGACGCCCGCCCCCGCAATGGCTTTAGAAATCTTGCGGAAGAATTCCCGGCGGGGCATCGGGCTGTTGTCTATCTGTTCTTTATCCTTTTTCATTGTCTGCGGATGCTAAACGTTTACGCCGCGCTTGAGCGGACATTCTATTGCACAGATGGCGCAGGCGGAGCTTACAGATTCGCCTGCTCCCGCGCTGGCGAGGCGGTCGTCGTAGCGGAAGACGGATACGGAATTCTTTCCGGCTACGAAGAAGCGGCCGTCGCGGGCTATGCGCACCTCGTAAGCGGCGCTTCCGCCGCCAAGGGCCTTGCTGTTAAGGAGGACGCTGCGGAACTGGCCCTCGCGGCTGTAGCAGCAGATGCGGGGGATTCCTTTCTCTGAGGTGATAAGCTCGCCGGAAGGCGATACGATAATCCGGACGGGGTTGCAGCAGCCGCTGAAGCGGCCCGGCTGCGTGCCCGCCGTCCCGAATGCGGCCAGGAACTTTCCGTCCTGGGCCGAATAGCTCTCTACCAGATGGCGGCCCGGATTGGAGCAATAAACCACATCTCCGTAATGGGTCACGCCAAAGGAATAGCTGGGAACCACAAAGCCGCGCGGGCTGTCTATGAAACGGTCAAGGGAGCCGTCAAGACGGTATTTTACCATAATCTTTGCTCCTGCATCCGTCACGAACACACCCTGGGGCGTTACAGTAAGGGAGCAGTAGTCTGCATCGTCGCTGCAGGCGTCCCAGCCACCGGTGCGCGCTCCGTCCAGTGTGAATACCGCAATTTTGGCCGGAGCCAGTACGTACAGTTTGTCTCCATCCACGGCCAGGTCCCTTACGGGAGATTCCACATCAAAACTGCTTCGGAGCGTTCCATCGGGCGAATAAACCATCACCTTTCCGTCCACCGCGGTTATCAGGGATTCCCCGGCAGCCTCGAAAGCGTCTATGGAGCCCGGTGTACTGAATGACGAAATGCGCCTGTAAGGCGACACCGAAGTGTCTCCGTCACTTATGGAGTACGGTTCCCCCTGCGGGTCGTAGAAAACGTCGTCGGGACGTTTGATCATCTTCCACAAAAGGCTTCCGGCCGTACCGGCAATGACGCCTCCGGCCACCACCGATCCGGTAAGGTGCAGGAAATCTTTCCTGGAAATCTTTTTATTCTCTTTATTATCCATTTCCGTCTATTTTCAGGCAAATGACATTGTGGGAGTCCCGGAGAACCAGCCTGCCGTCCGCATAGGCCATGGGGCCCCAGGCGTCAACGGCATCTTCGAGCACCTGCTGTTTGTGAAGCAGGGACATTCCTCCCCTTTCCAGCTGATATACGTACAGCTCTCCGTTCTCATTGAAAGCCAGGAGCTTGTCCTGGAGTATCATATATGGGCCAAGGCCGAACTTTTCGTCGGTTTCGCTGCGCCAGATGGGAGTGTGCAGGTCCGAAGGGCTGTAGCAAAGGAGCCTCTCGCGCGAGCCGCCGGCATCTTTTGGCAGGATGGTTATGAGCATTCCGTCATAAAGGATGGGCGTCTGCTGCTCGGCGGACATTCCCTTGTCCGCCTTATACTGCTCAAGGATGTCGGCCTTCCAGCCGGATCCGCTGCGGGTAACCTGCAGAAGCGCGCCTCCTGTGCCGTATCCGGCAACGAGGAATACCCTGTCGGACGATATCCTGAGCGGAGAAGGGGCCACCACGGACGGCTGCCATTTATTAGTGCTCCACAGAAGCGTTCCCCTGTCCTGTTTCTCGGCGGATACACCGCATACACCGCCCACGCCTATATACACGTAGAACCTCTTCCCTCCCAATTCCATTGGCATTATGGAGGAATGGCTCATAGTAAAATGCACGCTGTTGGGCGTTGTCCACAGGATTTCACCATTGCGGACGTCCACCCCGGCCATCAGCACTTCTTCTCCGGCGGGAGCCAGGACAAGCACTCCGTCTTCTACCAGAGGGCACTGTCCGGTGTACCAGAACGGAACCTCGGTGGAGAATTCCTGCTTCATATCCAGGGTCCATTTCATTTCTCCGGTGAGGGGGTCGCAGCACATTACGTGGCCTTCGGGCCCTATGGTCACCAGATAGCCATCCCCCACTGCGGGAATGGTGCGGGAAAAGCCGTGGTTGCGCTTCATCCTCACCCTGTACCACCTGCGCCACAATTCCTCTCCGCTTTCAAGAGAGAAGCAGCGCAGCATATCGGACATAAGGGTTTCGTCGTAGTCAAGGACATATACCCGCCCGTGATAGATGACGGGCGCGGCGTGGCCTTCTCCGGTGGAGAAAGACCACATAAGGGGATAATCGGAATCTGTGACTATGTCAGCCGCGGGAGTGATGTTGTCCCTTCCGTCACCGCGGAAACCGCTCCATACCCCTGTAAGGAGGGCGGAAGGCTCGGCCGCTTCGTATTTCATAAAGAATTCGCCTATAACGACGTCATCCGCACTGCGCGCCGAACCCTCGGGACGGTTGTCAGCCCCGGGTTCCTGCAAGGCCATATTACGGTATGGATCGTAGAGGTGCCACCCCAGAAGGAGGGCGGCCCAAAGACAGGCAACGCCGGCCGTAATCCATTTCAAATTCCCTTTACCCATAAATTCTTGTCAATATAGTAATAATATTGACAAAACATACGATAAATGAGGGACTTAAGGAAAAAAGTGGGTTTATAAAACGAAAGATGCCTCCGCCGGGGTCTGACCCGCAGCAAGAGGCAACTGATAAAAGGGCGTCTCAGGAATTATCTCTGACGAGGCCTTTGTCCTCCGGGACCACCGGGACCGCCTGGACCACCGGGACCTCCGGGTCCGCCGAAGCCGCCTCTGCGGTTCTGCCTCTGCTCCTGATACTTCTTGAACTGGTCATCGTTAAGGACGCTCTTTACGAAGTCTTCCTGAGCCTGCATCCTTTTCTGCATCTCTTCCATATTGCCGAAGCCCGGGCCACCGCCCTGGTTCTGCTGCATCTGCTCAGCCATCTTCTTGCCCTCTGCCAGGAAATAATCGTACAGTTTCTTGTACTGTGCGTCTGTAGTGTTGCAGGTTTCCTTGATACGGTCTGCCTGCCTCTTAGCCATATCCTCAGGGTTCATCTGCGGTCTCTGACCGGGGCCCTGGGCAAAAGCACACGTTGTTAAAACAAGGGCGATAAGCCCCAACATAATTCTTCTCATATCTACACTATTAAAAAGTTGTTACGTCTTATTAGACAACTTTGAGCGCAGATGGTTTAATCAGAAACAGAGGCGTTTATAGCAAAGTGAGGATAAGGATCTGGGCGGAAACGACTCTCAGGAACATTGTCAGGGGATATACTGTGGCATAGTTCACAGCCACCCTGTCTCCCCCGTAAGTCTGCTCGCAGAAAGAAAGCAGAGGAGGGTTTGTACCGCCTCCGGACAGCAGTCCGCAGACCTTGAAGAAGTCCATCTTGAGTATGAATCTTGCCACTATGGCCGTGATTATGAGCGGGACCAAGGTTATGATTGCGCCATACAGGATCCACACGTATCCTCCGGAAACAAGGCTGGATACAAAGTTCTCACCTGCGCCCAGTCCCACTGCGGCGGTGAAAAGGGATATTCCCAGTTCCCGGATGATAAGGTTGGCGCTGAGGGCGGTGTAGGTGGTTATATGGAGCTTGGGTCCGAAACGGCTCAACAGGATGGCCACTATGAGAGGTCCACCCGCAAGCCCCAGTTTCAGAGGCTGCGGCATTGACGGGAAACGGATTGGCATAAGGCCAAGCAGTATTCCCAGGACAATGCCCAGGAAGATTGGGGCCAGGTTGGGTTTCCTAAGGTTATCCGGCTGATTGCCAACTTGTTTGGCAAGATGGGCTATACCGTCTTCAAAACCCACTACCTGGATTACGTCTCCTACCTGGAGTATGTAGTCCCCTTCCGCCTTCAACTCAATTCCGGACCTTACTATCCTGGTGACGGTGACACCGTATTTGTGCCTGATGTCCATACCTCGGACGGTCTTGCCGGTGATTGCGGGATCGGTGATGGCCAGGCGCCTGGAAACAAGTTTGGAGCCGGTTCTCTGCCATTCTTTCATATCGGCCGGGTACTCCTGGCCAAAGATCAGGCGGACGGTTTCCTTATGCCTGTTGTCCGTAACTATAAGGACGCAATCCCCTTTCCTGAGGGTCTCTTCCATTTCAGGGAACTGCACTTCCCCGTCCCTCATCAGCCTTGACACCACAAAATGAAGGTCGCGGTTCTCCTTGAGGACGTCTCCCAGGGTCTTGCCCTCTATGGCGGGATTCGCCACCCTGCAAGCCATACGGTACGCGTTTGCCCCATCATCTTCCTTGCCTGCGGCAAGTTTCTCTTTATCTAAATCGATATGCAGCAAGGCCTTGAGCGCAATAAGCACTATGAATCCTCCCAGCACTCCAAGCGGATAAGCGACCACATAGGCCGAAGCGAGCCTGGACGATGCCTCGAACGCCTGCTCCACGCTTCCGCCGGAAGCAGTGACCAGTTCTGACATTGTCTCCTGCGCCGCACCCAGGCTGGGCGTGTTCACCACGGCTCCGGTCATTATTCCGGTAAGCAATCCTATATCCTGACCCGTGACAAGGTGTATGACCCACGTGGTGATCACGGCAAGCAGGACCAGCCCCACCGCCATCAGGTTCATTGCCAGGCCGTCCTTACGGAATGAACTGAAGAATCCGGGCCCCACCTGGAGTCCGATCATAAAAATGAACAGTATGAGGCCGAAGTCCTTGACAAATGTAAGGATCACGGGGTCAACCCTGAAGCCAAGATGCCCCAGGAGGATTCCCACGAAGAGAATCCAAATTGAACCGAAAGTAACGCCCCTGATCTTGATCTTGCCCAGCAGAAGGCCGAAGCCCACTACCATTGCCAGGATAATCAGCGCTCCCGCAGAGCCGCTCAATGCCGATAGTTTTTCCATTTAAGTCAGTTTACAGATAGGTTTAAGGCTTGAGTGCGCCAACCACGTCGTGGGCGCGGTAGAGTTCTTCTACATAGGCGGCATCCTGGTCGCTGAGTGTGAAGTCGAGCGCCTTGACGGCTGCATCGAAATGGGATATCTTGGTGGCTCCTACTATAGGGGCGGCGACGCCTTTCTTGAACAGCCAGCCAAGGGCTACGTCCGTCATTGCTGCGCCGCGCTTTTCTGCGACTTCAGCCACGCGTGCGATAATCTGCATGTCGTTCTCCTTGGCGTGGTCGTATTTGCGCTTGAGGGTGAAATCGGTCTCGCTGCGCTTGCTGTCGGAGAACCACTGCGTGCGGGCCAGGTGGCCGCCGGCAAGCGGAGAATACGGTATGAGCGATACCCCGTACTGGTTTGCAACGGGTATGAGATCCCTTTCGTCTTCCCTGTAAAGGAGGTTGTAATGGTTCTGGAGGGTGGAGAATTTGGTCCAGCCGTTCTTCTCGGCCGCAATCTGCATATTGTGGAACTGGTAGCCGAACATTGCGGAGGCGCCAAGCGCCCTCACCTTGCCGCTTTTAACCAGCGAATGGAGGGCCTCCATCGTCTCCTCTATGGGGGTACCGTAGTCGAAACGGTGAATCTGGTAAAGGTCCAGATAATCGGTTCCCAGACGTTTGAGTGTGCCTTCTATCTCCCTGTATATGGCTTTTGCGCTGAGGTGGCCTTCGTTGAAATATACCTTGGAAGCAATCACTACGTCTTCTCTCTTTACGCCCAGTTTCTTGAGCGTTCCTCCCAGGTATTCTTCGCTGGTGCCGTGCGCATACTCGTTCGCCGTGTCAAAGAAATTGACTCCGAGGTCGAGGGCGTGTGAGAGCATTACTTTTGTCTGCTCGGGATTGAGCGTCCAGGGCTGGAAGTCGTCGAACGGCACGCCGAAAGACATACAGCCTACGCATATGCGGGACACCTTGATTCCGGTATTCCCCAATTCTGTGTATTTCATATTCTTATCTGTTAAAGGCTTTTAAAAGGAGTTACAAAGATAGACAATTGTATATTTTTTCCGTATTTTTATTGCAGTATTAACAAATCCGCCTATGCCCTTCAACCGGATAAGAGTCTCTTTGATCCTTCCTTTATTGATGATGAGTTCAATTTCATATGCCCAGGGCAGTTACAGAATCCTTGTGGGCAGCTATACCCAGAACACCCCCGCTACGGGAATAAGCCTGTATTCACTTGACACCTCAACCCTGCAAAGCAGCCTTGAAGGTTCCGCTCCCACGGACAACCCTTCCTTCGTGATCCTTTCCCAGGACGGCGGAACCGTTTACTGCGTGAACGAATTCAACGACGGGCGCCAGGGCGTGAGCTCCTTCTCTCTGCAGGGAAATACCCTGAAGGAGACATCGCACCTGTCAATACCGGAGAACATAACCCCGGGAGGAGATCCCTGCAACCTGCTTCTGGCCTCAGGGGCAATTGTCACTTCCAATTATACCGGCGGGACCCTGACTTCTTTCAGGCTCAAAGAAGACGGCACCCTGGATGCGCTCAGCCAGGCATTCAACCCAGTCAAGGAGTTCCAAGGCCTCGGGCTTTTCAAGGAAGGCGATGCCCATATGCACTGCGCCGTGCTCTCCCCTGACGGGAAATACATCTTTGCCGTAAACCTTGGCAACGACTGCGTACACCGCTTTGAACTGGGCCCGGACGGCCTCCCTCTGGGAGTCTCCACGGTGGCCTGGAGCCACCGCGGGCCCTCCCATCCCGGCCCCCGGCATATGGTTTTCAGCCAGGATGGAAAGTATGCCTATCTGCTTTGCGAGCTGGGCGACAAACTGGTTTCTTTCCGTTACCAGGGCGGGAACCTGATCCCAATGCAAACAGTAACGGCGTACACCGGCAAAGGCCACGGCAGCGCCGACATCCACATCAGTCCTGACGGACGTTTCCTATATACCAGCCACCGCCTCAAGGACGAGGGCATTTCCATATTCTCAATAGGAGCAGGCGGAAAGGTCCGGCGCACAGGCTTCCAACCTACTGGGAAGCACCCGCGCAATTTTGCCATAAGCCCGGACGGAAACCTGCTTCTGTGCGCCTGCAGGGATGATGACAGGATAGAGATCTACCGGATAGACAAAAAGACCGGAGCCCTGTCCAATACCGGAAAAAGCATTGAGACGGGGGCTCCTGTCTGCATTCAGTTCATCAGGTAGAACCGTTATTTCAAGGCATTGATGATACGGAGGTTGGCTTCCCTGACTTTGGGAATGTCCACTTTCACTTCCTTGCGGTCGTAAGTCATAAGGCCGTTCACTTCTATTTCCACGTCGCTGGTCTGGGTATAAACCGCTCCGCTGCAGCCTCTGTCAACAAGGTCCAGCAACTGGCCTGAATAACGCAGATAGGTTTCGGTAACCTCTTCTTTGGATTTGTACTGGACATAGCCCCAGTTGCGGTCTTCCTGCCACAGATGGCCGGGCAGGGCGAGGCCTATTCCGCCGTATTCGCCAACCACGTTGACCATTGAGGGGCTCCAGAGATACTGCTGCGGGTTGGGATAATGGTGGCAGTCAAGGATGTCGCCGCAGTCTTCGTAATGGTTTCCGCCGGAGGCTGCGTTTACCAGGCGCGTAGGGTCCTGGCGCTTTGTGAAGGCTACCACTTCGCGGGTGTCGAACTGGCCCCAGGCCTCGTTGAAAGGAACCCACACCACAATGCAGTTGAAGCACTTGCGCGCGGCTATTATTTCCACCCACTCTTTATAGTAATTCTCCTTTTCCCAATCGGATATCCTGGAGTCTGTTCCAACGCCGAAATCGTTGTATGTCCAGCGGCCGGAACTGCTGTCGTCCATAGACGGCATATCCTGCCATACTACTATCCCAAGGCGGTCGCAGTACCAGTACCAGCGGGCGGGCTCCACCTTGATATGCTTGCGTATCATATTGAATCCCAGCGCTTTGGTCATCTGTATATCGTACAGGATGGCTTCGTCGCAGGGGGCTGTGTACAGCCCGTCCGGCCACCAGCCCTGGTCAAGCGGCCCGTATTGGAACAACGGCTTGTTGTTAAGGCCCAGCACGTTGAATCCCCTGGCCGATTTCACCACTGAACTTTTCCTGAAGGAAGTGTAGCCGTAAACCGTATCGACCACCTTTCCCCTCTTGTCCAAAAGGGAGATGCGAAGGCCGTAAAGGTAAGGCTCGTCTGGAGACCAGAGCCTTGGCGAGCTTACGCGAAGCCTAAGCTGGTCTCCGGGCGCGGCGGAAGCCTGGGCCACAACCTGCGGATTTATGGGGATTTGCGTGGAATCGTAGCCCAATCCTCCTTCCAGCAGCTCAACCTTCACGGAAGCTGCGCCGGAGGTGGCTTCCACATTAACTGAAAGCACTCCGGCGTCGATGTCCGGGGCGGCATAGAAGCTATCGATATGGGCTTCAGGGACGCATTCAATCCATACGCTCTGCCATATTCCCGTGACCGGGGTGTACCAGATGCTGCCCGGATTGGAAACCTGCTTGCCGCGCGGGACCTTGGCGCCCTTGTCGGTGGAATCCAGCACCTTTACCACCAGCTGCTGGGAACTCCCCTTGAGGTAAGGGGTGATGTCAACGGAGAAAGGTGTGTATCCGCCGGTATGGGAAGCCACCAGGGTACCGTTCAGATATACTTCGGCGGCCCAGTCCACCGCTTCGAAATGAAGCAGCGTGCGGCTGCGCTTCCAGGCAGAAGGCACTTTGAAGGCAGTCCTGTACCACAGGGCATTGTCTTCGCCCACGCGCTTCCCCACTCCCGAGAGGGAGGATTCCGGTGCAAAGGGCACAAGTATCTGCCCGTCGTAGCTGACGGGCTTCTGTGCATCTTTGGGGACTATGGCATAGTCCCAAAGGCCGTTAAGGCTTTGCCAGTCTGCCCTGACCATCTGGGGACGGGGATACTGCTGGTGTACATTCTGGGGCGTGACATCCCCGGCCCAACTGGTGCGGAGAGGATTGCCAACCGGATTCCAGGCCACGGCCGACAATGCCACAAAAAACAATGCAATTGCTATAAACAGTCTTCTCATAGTTTTCTCATTTATACAAATTTAAATTATATTTGTTTGTATGAAAAGAATTATCGCCATAATTGCCGGTCTTCTTTGCCTTTGCACTACAGTAAGGGCCCAAACTGCCGTAGAAGAAGACCTTGACCCCAAATACGCCGCAGAACTCATAGCAAAGGGAGATGCAGTGCCGGATTTCACCCTCAATGACATCAATGGCAAGAGCGTGAAACTCAGCGATTTCCGCGGAAAAACCATCCTGCTGCTGTTCTGGGCCTCCTGGTGTCCTGACTGCCGGGCTGAAATACCCCAGATCAAGGCAATGCATACCCTGGTGAATCCGGACAAGGTGGAATTCGTATCGGTTTCTTTTGACCGTGAGATAGACACCTGGAAGCAGTTCGTTCCGGAAAACGCCCTGCCAGGTGTCCAGTTGTTCGACCCTCAGGGTATGAAGGAATCTGAAATTGGCAAAGCTTATCACATCAATTGGATCCCGTCAATGTATGTGATAGGACCTGACGGCAAGGTTATCCTTGGAACCGTAATGGCCGGCAAAGCCGCGGCTGCCCTGCTGGGCGCGCCGGCTGCGGGAACCCGCACGCTTTTCAACAACGAACTTTGCACTGACGAGAATTGCGAGAACTGAATCCAGACTGTCTGAAGCCGCTGCTCCTGTCACGGCAGAACGATAGCCATAAGGGGAATTATGGCCATCTGCTTCTGGTATGCGGGAGCGATGCTTACAGCGGCGCAGCCGTGCTGGCGACAGGCGCAGCCCTGAAATCGGGCTGCGGCCTGGTGACGCTGCACTCCTGCGCCCGCGCCCTGCAGGCAACGGTGAACAGGTACCCTTCCGCAATGCTGTCGGAAGACCCTGCCGGGCATTTCAGCGTGGTCCCGGAGCACCTTGAGAGGTTCTCGGCAATTGCCGTAGGCCCCGGCCTGGGACAGGCCCCGGAGACTATGGAAGCCTTGAAGGAATTGATGGGAGCAGCCAGGAGCGCAGGCATCCCAATGGTATTGGATGCCGATGCGCTCAACCTCATAGCCGCAAATCCCGGCCTCGCCAGTCTTATCCCGGACGGTTCAATCCTTACCCCTCACCCCGGCGAACTTAAAAGGCTTGTCGGCTCCGAGAAGTTCAGCGTTGACGGCCCTTGCACGCAGGGGGAAGGATGCGTAATGGTCAGGAAAAGCTGGCGCACGCGCATCACCGCCCCATCGGGCGAAGCCTATGTCAACACCACCGGCAACGCCGGGATGGCCAAGGGCGGCAGCGGAGACGTGCTCACAGGCCTCGTGGGAGGCCTCCTCGCCCGCGGGTACCGCGCCCTTGACGCCGCCCTGCTGGGCGTGTGGATACACGGCTTCGCCGGAGACCGCCTCAGCGAGGAATGCACCCCTGAGGCGTACAGCAGCCTGGATTTGACAGAGGCGCTGTACAAAGGCTTCAAAGAATTGTATTAACCCTAAACCATACCGCCATGTTACAAGAGTTTACCGTGACCCAAGCAAAGAGCCAGGCTCTTGCAGAGGGCATACAGTTCCAACTGGTGAATGCCCACGTTGCTGCCGTCAACGAACATGGATTCATTGCCGCAAGCGATGAGACCATAAGTGACTTTATCTTTGTGGAAACCGTTTTCAAACCTTTCTGCCAACTCCATAACGTAGTTAACCTTGTAGGTACCAAGAGGATGAACGGGAGTATCCCCATAATCGAGAAGGTCTCTGATTTCAAGATCATTTCCTACCCAAAAGACAGTCGTTTTCCTGACATTAAAATGTCATTCCCGGGCTATGATCCGGATAAGATCAAATTCACTTCCGTCGATTTTTGTGAAATTTCCGGAAGGTTGGAGAAATCCGGGGAACATTTATTTGTAAGATTGTATGACATTCCCACAAAAAAGTGCGATTGTAAACGGGTTTTCAATGTAGATGCTCCTCTCTTTCAGGAAATCGAGACTATTGAGACCCAATACACGTCAACGGATGATTTCATAGGGCACTTCGTCAAGATCAGAGGTTTCTGTAACGGCGTAACCCAAATAGGAAACCGGGAATGCGTAAACATTGTAGCCCGTACGGTTTCCGACCTTGAAATGTACGACACTCCTTCCGGATTGATGCGCACCTCTGACTACCCTATGTTCGTCAAGGACGCAGTAGTTGCTGCTACGGCCTATAGCCCGGGACACACCTCTCAGATTGTCCTCTGGGATCCCAAAAGGGGTGGTCAGGTCCAGCTTAAATACGACCCGGAAGATTCCAATGTAGATGTTCTTGTCAACTGCAAGGTTGGAGACAAATTCGATGTCCTCTACTGTTTTGTCGAGCCCGAGCTTGTCGATGGAGATGCCTGGGACATGAGGCACCTCCAATATCTCAACTATTACGAAGGATATACTCCTGGCAACATAGCCGCTGCACATACTGATTACGGACCGTTCACAAACACTTCAGAATTCAGGCAACATTTCAATTCCGCCATTTATTTCTCAGTAATAGGCACCGTGGGTCCCGACAGCAGCTGCCTGGTCCTTCCTGACGGCTATCGTATTTTCGATTACAACCCTGTAGAGTCAAGCGTGTTGAAAGCGGATAAGGAACGGACTGTGATAGCCAGCGGGTATTTTTTATATCATACCCCCTCTCGTTCTTACTGCATCTTTGACAAAGTGGAACCATTCGACCTGGCCGGAACAATGACAATCCAGGATATCCTGGGCAGCGAGAATGGCACAGCCGTGAATACCGGACCGGTGACGGTCACATCCATCACGGCAGACGGATTCACGGTTTGGGAAGGCGGTTCTGAAGGCAAAGGCATTTATGTGGACCTTTCAAATGCGCCGGCAGGACAGTTAAATTCATACAAGCTCAAGGTAGGAGACCGCGTGATAGTGTCCGGCATAAGAAAGCAACTCTCTGACCCCACCAACAGGAAATTCATTTTCTTCCGGGGTGCCTGCATTGGAGGGGACACCGTTACGGTTTCCAAGAAGGGTACGGACGGGGCTTTTTTCAGATCTTGGAAGAATGAGCTGATAACCTGGCCTAAAGATTTCGACAATGCCTGCGGAATACGTTTCAGCGGAAAACTGGTTAAATCCGATGGATTCTATCAAATTGAATACAACAGCACTCCATCACAGTTCATCAGGTTCTACAAACCTGACGGATATGTCAAGGAGACCTTGGAAAAACTCTTGGGAATGTACGTGTCATTTGACGGCTGTTACCTTGGTTACACCGGGTCAATGACCCTTGCAAGCCCTCGCTACTGGTACTGGACTCTCTATAGTGTATATCCCGACTTCTCCAGCATCTATTCCATTGCCGACTATAATTCCGGCGCGCCTCTAAGGTTCGAGCGGGTAAAGGTGAACGGGCAGTCAGGAGTCCCTGTCACTATTTTCAACAAGAGTGCCTATGGAGTCTTCGCATTACCGGCAAACAAGTCCACAGTCTCATTATATGCAGTATCAAACAAAAAAGTAACATTCCATCTTGGCGGTGCCATACAAGAACTTCCTGCATCGGATACACAGAAAGGGCTTGTTGTGGACAGCAGCAACCGTTATGATATGAAATGGACTCAAAAGGATAAAGATTTCAATGTCTTATTCTCCTGGGAATCCAAGGAAGAAGACCAGGAGGACATCGATGTCTATATCTTTGGAATAAGGTAACGTGAAGAAGATTCTGAAAATTACCGGATTCTGTTCAATGGTGGCTGTCATCATAATGATGATAGCTGCCACTTTCATAGAAAAGTTCCAGGGTACGCCCACGGCATTAAAACTGGTTTACCACAACCCTGTTTTCATGATCCTGTGGGGACTGGCGGCAGTCAGCAGCCTGTGGCACCTGATCTTGGAAGGAACGGAAAAACGGTTTTTCACCCTGCTTCTTCACATCTCAGTTGCAGTTATACTTGCAGGGGCTCTCATCACGCACTTTTGGGGCAAGGATGGGCAGGTCAGGCTTGATCCCGGAGTCACCGTCACCCAGTGGGACCTTGAAGACGGGACCAGACAGGACCTTCCCGCCCCAATGACCCTGCAGGAATTCCAGATTGTCCGTTACCCCGGATCGCAGATGCCTTCAGACTACATAAGTACCGTCAAGACAGGTTCAGGGTCCGACACCAGGACCATAGTGATCTCAATGAACAAAATCGCCAAGATTGAAGGTTACCGCTTCTACCAGGCGGACTACGACGGGGATTCTTCTATCCTGATAGTTGTACGCGACCCTTGGGGCGTGGGAGTGACCTACCTTGGATATCTCCTCCTGCTGGCGGGTATGATCGGATTCTTTTTCCAGCGTGAAAGCGGCCTCAGGCGCGCCTTAACCCGGCTCTCCGGCTACGGAACCGGTTGGCGGCGCTTCTGCTATCTTTTCCCGGCAGGATTGATACTGGCCTTGATAGCATTGTTTGTCATATTCCGTACGGGAGCATATTCGAAAGACGCCCAACTGGCACCTGTTCTCAGGTCTCCCCTCCTGTTTATCCACGTAACTCCAATTGTGCTGTCATATATCCTATTTGCAGCATTGGCTATCATAGGGATTATAGGGGCGATCAGCAAGAAAGCCGGAGAGAGGCTTATGGACCTGAGCCTGGCCATACTTTACCCCGCGGTGTTCCTCATTACATTCGGAACCTTCCTCGGGGCCGTCTGGGCCAACATTTCGTGGGGAAGCTACTGGGCCTGGGACCCCAAGGAGACCT
>JAGCYZ010000056.1 GCA_017960545.1 Bacteroidales bacterium | reverse complement strand
GTATTGCCAGGGAAACGAAACCCACGGTTCCGCAGATGCTTACCACGGAAGTCACCAGGAGGGATATCATACATAGGATACCGGATTTTGCCAGATTGGAGAGCTCAATCTCTTCCTTGAAATGCCTGGTAAGCGGTCCGGCTGCGGCCAGTGCCGTTACTATACCGCCAGTAAACAGGGCCAGGCTTACTATGATGTCCAGGGTTGTCACCCCCTCCAGGTTGAAATTGGCCGCCCCCCAGAGGTAATATTGCTTGAGCAGGTCCCCGGTTGGCGCGTTGGTGACCACTATGGTCCCCAGAGATCCTATGAAGGTTCCGAATATGATTCCGAAGGTGATAAGGCGGCTGGTGCTGATTTTCAGGGTCACTATTCCAACTATCAGGGTGCATATTGCCTGGCAGATGAAGGCCCCCACGGTCAGGGAGCACCATCCCGTCATTGTTGCCGTGGCAGCCCCAAGGCAGGCCGCGCTTCCAAGGCCCAGGGAATAGATGTCTCCCAGCTGGTTCCTCCACATATACTGCATTTGGACTCCGCCTACAGGAAGGGCAATACCGCAGAGGATTACATAAAGAAGATTAAGCATTCTTTTAGTTGTTAAGATGCTACAAAGATAGGAATTAATTATATTTGAAGGTAATTAAAGGTTATGGACAGGAAACGGATAAGCGCCGGAGTATCCCTGATACCGCTCCTGGTGCTCATTGCTCTCTTATTTTTAGTAGTGCGTACCTTCAAGGCCGATGCCCTTGACGGAGGCAGCCAGGTGGCCCTCCTGCTGGCGTCAGGCGTAGCCATTGCCATTGCAATGCTTGGATACAAGGTGCCCTGGAGCAGCCTGGAAGGCGCAATCGCAGACAACATCAAATCCATTGGCACCGCAGTCATAGTACTGCTCCTGATCGGAGCCGTGGCCGGCAGCTGGATGGTAAGCGGCATTGTGCCAACCCTCATCTATTACGGCCTCAAGGTCCTTTCCCCCAAGATATTCCTCCTTGCAGTGTGCCTCATCTGCGCGCTGGTGTCGCTTATGACGGGCAGTTCCTGGACCACTGTGGCAACCATTGGCACGGCGTTCATCGGAATTGGAATGGCGCTGGGGTTCTCCGCAGGATGGACCGCAGGAGCCATATTGTCAGGCGCCTACTTCGGGGACAAGATATCCCCTTTGTCCGATACCACGGTGCTGGCATCGTCCGTAACGGAGACTCCCCTGTTCACGCACATCCGCTATATGCTCATTACAACGGTGCCTTCAATAAGCATTGCGTGCATCATATTCCTGATTGCAAGCCTCACGCACCACGCGGAGAGTTCCGTGATGGCGGCGGAGTTCAGCGAGGCGCTCAAGGGCACTTTCAACATATCGCCCTGGCTCCTGCTGGTGCCCGTGGCCACCGGCATCCTCATTGCCAAGAAGCTCCCCGCTATGATCACGCTTTCCGTGGCGGCCGTGCTGGCCACGGTCACGGCGCTCATCGCGCAGCCTGACATCATTGCGCAGATTGGCGGCGGAAGCAACTTCCAGGGCCTTTTCAAGGGATCTTTCATCACCCTTTACGGGAGCACTTCCATAGAAACGGGCTTCGACGCCCTGGATTCCCTTGTCCAGACAAAGGGTATGGCCGGAATGATGAGCACCATCTTCCTGATTTTCTGCGCATCCACTTTCGGGGGCACGCTCAAGGGCAGCGGAATGATCCAGAGCCTCACTGACGCCCTCACAAGGCACATCAAGGGCCGCACTTCCCTTGTGGCGTCCACCGTGGCCACAGGCGTCTTCTCAAACGTGGTGGCGGGAGACCAGTACCTGTCCATCATCCTCACCACCAGCCTTTACAAGAAACTTTTTGACGATATGGGGTTCGAATCGCGGCTGCTGAGCCGCTCCGCGGAGGACTCCGCCACCGTCACGTCCGTGCTCATACCTTGGAATTCCTGCGGTATGACACAGTCCACGGTGCTCAAGGTGCCCACCATAGAGTACCTGCCTTACTGTTTCTTCAATCTGATTTCCCCGCTGATGTCAATACTAGTGGCCGCCGCCGGGTATAGGATAACCAGGAGGAAGGTGGTCCAGTAGCATCTGCTCCCTGGTCCTGGCGGGATCGCCTATCTCAATTGTCACCTTTGTGAGGTCCGCTGTCATAAAGCAGCCGCGGACGCCATCGCCGTGCACGTTGGAAGGCAGGTTGGCCGGCTGCGATGACAGCATTGGAATGCGGGCGTTGGTCTCGTTGGTCATTGCCAGGATCCAGGTGTAGAAGAAATCTGACAGCGAATAGAAACGCAGCGTGACCACGTCTCCCTCCTCCAGCGGGGTGAGGGGTTCCTTGGATGGAATGAATTCAGAGCATATATACGGCAGGTATTCACCCGCAAAGAGGTAGTTGCCGTCGAACATTGAAAGGCCGTCTATGAACACCCACTGGCCCACCGGGAGGCGGTTGTCGTGAACTACCAGTTCTCCGGCGTAATGGCTGGCTATTCCGGGAAGGTCCTGACCCCAGATGGTGAACATCCACAGGGAATCGCTCATCTGGTAGTAGTCCATTGCATCGGCCCGGATGCCCTTGGGAGGCATCGTGTCCTCTGCGCTGAAGTGCCTGGGCTCACCGTCAATGTTCACTTCCACGTCAAGCCTGTAGGTCTTTCCCGCCTCTCCGTAATAGTCTTCCGGCGTGTAGTAGCATCCGGTCCCGGGATCTTCCGTGAGGGTCACGGTCTTCTCCCCGTCCCATATGCTTACGCCTGCGCCGGAAACCACGGGGATTTCAGAGGAAGGCGTGCCAAAGGGAGCCGTCATTGACAGGCGGACGAGGTGCGCCGCGGGCTCGGTCGTGAGCAGGCCGTCAATCACCAGCTCGGGCTCCGGGGCGTCCTTCAGGTCAGGCGCGAAGTCATCCACGCAGGAAACTGCCAGGATGGCTGCAAGCGCCGCTGCAAATATGCGTGATATCCTGTCCATTGGCTAGAAAGTTAAAGTGTATGATATTGACGGGACAATCTTGAAAAGGTAGTACATCTTTGCGTTCAGTTCGCCGCTCTGGTCATACTGGAAATCCAGGGACCAGGCGTTGTGCCTTGCGTAAAGGTTATAGACGGAAAGGTTCCACTCGCTGTGCCAGCGCTCCCCTTTTGGGATGCGGCCGCTGTGAAGGGTCAGGGACAGGTCCATCCTGTGATAATCCGGGAAGTAGTCCGAATTGCGGCTGGAGTAAAGCGGGATGCGGGTGCCGTTAACCTCATATACTCCGGTCGGGAAGGTTGTAGGCGCTCCGCTGTAATAAATCCAGTCCGCAGAAACGGAAACGCGGTTTGTAATGTCGTAGGTACCCACCACGGAAACGCTGTGCTTGTGGTTCGTAGGGGAATCGTAGGGCTTTCCGCCGTTGATTTCAGGGATTACATACTTGGCCTGGGACCAGGTGTATCCCACCCAGCCGTTGAACTTATCCTTGTCATATTTGACCATAACCTCAGCGCCGTATGCGTATGAACGGCCGGAGCGGAGTTCCGCCTCCATATCCTCGTTCATTATCACGTTGGG
>JAGCYZ010000055.1 GCA_017960545.1 Bacteroidales bacterium | reverse complement strand
TCCGTATCCTTCATTTATACGAAGCCAAGGCATACCTTGATCCGATCCGTGACGTCTTTCTATTATGTTGTTTCTCCGTCCTCCTTCATTCAGACGCCTATAATCTTCGCAAAAGCGACATTAAAGGCGACCATATTGAAGTTACGACGGTCAAGACGGCAGACAGTATATCTATCGAACTAAACGACGTTACAAAGGCCATTCTGGAGAAATACAAGGATTCCCCTTTCAATGACAATATGGCCCTGCCAAACTACACAAACCAAGCGATGAACCGGGACGTCAAGGAACTGTGCCGACTCGCCGGTATCAATGAGGAAATCCGCATTACGACCTACAAGGGCAACGTCCGCACTGACGAGATTCATCTCAAGTGGGAGCTGGTCGGCACCCATACGGGACGCCGCACCTTCATAGTCAACGCCTTATCCCTGGGAATCCCGCCGAACATCGTGATGAAATGGACAGGCCACAGCGACTATTCTTCCATGAAACCCTATATCGACATCGTGGATGATATCAAGGCCACCTCGATGACTAAGTTCAATGGTTTACTATAGAGGCACTGAACATCACGATAGGCTGTCGCCCTTGATACGTGTTTCCACAAAATATTGAATATTCTCGGATTTGATTCCTTAAATCTTGCAATTTTCTTGGAATCTATTCCGAACTCCTTCTCGATGCGTTATTAAGCATAAGAGAGATTCTTCCCTCGGATAAACTCCGGGGGATTTCTTTTCCCTTTTCTTACCAGAGGTTCAGATAACAGGTTGTGAAACGATGGTAGGAACTTTGTCTTTTGCCACAGCGCTTCAAGCCACTCTTCGGGAAGTCGGCGCCTGGCTTGTATGGCTGGCCCACATAGTGAGGAGTGGCTCTATTTTGCATTCAAAATGACCAGAACGTCACCAGCGAGTGTTCGAGTCTCTCCAGAAGGTATGATATCCTCCCCATTTCTGCGGATGAGCAGGACCAGACTCTCTCCGGATAATTCTCCAATGGTGTGACCATCGCGTTTCCCGCCTTTTTTGACCGTCTTTTCTACAAGATACGTCTTCGTGTCTTCGAAGGTCTTTGTCACTACGATGACCTTGTCGCCGGCTTGGAGGATTGTGTCTCCGCGCGGGATATGACGTTCTCCTTTTCTGAGCACCAATGCCAGAAGGACATTTTTCGGGAGACCGATGTCCATTACTCTTTTGCCGTCCCAACTACTTTCTGGGACTATATCGATGCTGCCAAACTGCATCTGTGTTCCCTCTGAGTAGTCATTGAAGGTTCTCATAACATTGGAGTTTTCATCAACCATATCCAGTTTCCTTGCCACCCGTGGAATCAGAGAGCCTTGTATGGAGATTGAGAGAAGAACCAAGCAGAAGACGATGTTGAAGATGTCGTTCTCCACAAGAGGGTTGTCGGTCATGGCCATGATGGCGAACACAATGGAGGCCGCTCCTCTTAGCCCCACAAAAGAAACCAGCACCTGTTGTTTGAATCGATACTTCCGGAATGGTGTGAGGATGCCCATAACAGACAGGGGCCTGGCGACCAGAAGCATGAATGAGAAAATAGCGAGAGCCGGGAGGATTGCCCGGTGGAGAAACAGTGGACGAGCAAGCAGACCAAGCAGGAAAAAGATGAGCACTTGCATAAGACCGGTGACTCCATCGAAGAAATTTACCAACGCTTTTTTCCCGGGGAAATCACTGTTTCCCAGCATAATGCCCACGATGTATGCACTCAGATATCCATTCCCTCCGATTAGATCGGGAATGGCGTATGATAGGATTGCGACAGAGAGAATGAACAATGAATCGTAGCCTTCTCCTTTGATTCGAAAACGCTCCAAAATCCAGGAGGCGAGTTTGGCGATGCCGACTCCGCATCCAGCCCCGAATGCCAGTTGCGCAAAGAGCATCCATGAAATGCCAATCCCTGTCGCATTTCCATTCATAATACTTAGCATCAGCGCAGTGAGCATGTAGGCAAAGGGATCGTTGCTACCGCTCTCCATCTCCAGTATTGGGGCGGTATTGTTCCGGAGTCCCAACTTTTTAGACCGGAGTATGGAGAAAACGGAAGCAGCATCGGTAGAACTCACAACGGAGCCAAGCAGAAAACTATCTCCCCATCCCCACCGAAGGGCAAAATGACAGAACAAACCTGTCAGGCCCGCTGTGAGGATTACTCCCAACGAAGCCAATAGCGTTGCTTCCCTTACAACTGGTTTGGCAGAATCCCATCGTGTGCCGAATCCGCCATAAAACATAATGAATATGAGGGCTACGGTACAGGTTTCCTTGGCGAAGACGTGATCTTCGAAATGCAGAGGCACCAGGCCATTATTGCCGAAGATCATTCCTAGCACGATGAAAGCCAGGAGGGTGGGGATGCCGATTCGGGCAGAGACATTGTTCAGCCAAATGCACAGCAGGATGAT
Organism: Bacteroidales bacterium; assembly: GCA_017960545.1. Classification (GTDB taxonomy): domain Bacteria; phylum Bacteroidota; class Bacteroidia; order Bacteroidales; family UBA932; genus Cryptobacteroides. The sequence goes on along the minus strand of JAGCYZ010000055.1, from coordinate 46,287 downwards.
GATTCCGATGAGGATGAGGAAGAGAGTGATCATTTCTTGTCTATAGCAAAGGATTCCAGAGTGGAGACTTGCCGCATTGTTACTTCATAAAGGGGGTATTCAATTCCATGCGAGAAGTCTACATAATCAAAGTATCGGGCAAACCCACGGTCTTCACCTTTGCGATAATAAACATCGACAAGGGCTCCACCTGGCTGCCAACTATGAAGGTCAACTGTGTCAATGCTGCCTTTCAGATAGGCCAGAATATCGTTCTTGTTCTCTCTTGAGAGAGAGATTTCCTTGAGCCGGAAAAGACCTTTCTGGCCTTCAAGCCGATAGCCGTGGTGATAGAAAGGCACCATCATTGCTCCGCAAAGGATGATGGTTGCTCCAAGACCGCCCCAACCTTCTCCCAGAAGGAAGCAGGCGGCTCCTGCCGCAAAGATAACCGTGAGAACCACGATATCCTGTGGCAGGAACGTTTTCTTTACCTGCTGCTCTTTCATAGTTTAGTGATGAGTTTTTCAGCCATGGAATCACGGAGCTCAATCATTTCGGTTGCTGCATCGAAACGGTTCTCCGCCACATCATAAAGCCTAACGTATGCTACTGGCTTTTCGGCATTGAAATAGACTTCCAGATAGAGATGGTCCGCTTCAGAAGTTGTCTCAAAATCCAGGACATCAGTATTATTCTCCAGGAAGTCAATGATTCCACTTCGATACTCAGGGTTAATGTCCAGGGATTTCTCTTTAAGTAGCGTGCTCTCACCTACGCGTTTGTTCGCCCTTTTGTAGAAAACAAACAGCAGAACACCGATAAAGCAGAACAGTATACCCCAGCCGGGAAGAAGAAAGTAAAGCCCGATACCTGCTGCAAGGACGATACTAGCAATGGCAAGGTCAAGAAAAGTATGAACCTTCTTGATCTTGATTTCTTCAGTTGTTCCCATTACGCGATGCTTTTAAGTTTGTTTATGAGTTTTTCCGCTCTATCACCGCGCAGTTCTACGATTTCCGTTGCGGGCTCATATGTGTAATTGGAAAAGTCAAAGAGTTGAGCATATGCAATGGGTGCCGTCGCATTGTAGAATACTTCCAGTCGGATAATACCGCCATTGATATTGGTTTTCACTTCAGGCTCGACATCCTTGCCTTCGAGGAACCCCTTCAAGGAGTCTTTACAAGAATGGGCAATATCAACAGCCTCCTTCCGTAGAGCAACATCTTCCCCTTCCCGCGTATAGCCTTCTTTATAGAAGAGCAACATCAAGAGACCGCAGACGGCCAGGAAAATGCCGAGTCCGGCGTTGATGAAATAGAGGCCGATGCCGGCGGCCAGTACAATGGCAGATATGATTAGGTCCTTTTTTGTGTGAACCTTTTTGAATTTGATTTGCATGATTATAAGTTGATAAACAAATAAGTGTAATAGGCTCCGAAAACCAGGAGCATCAGTGCGCCTTCCCAGCGGTCGATCCGCTCTCTTCGGCCTGTGTAAGCCCAAAGGAGCAACAGGATCATACTTAGCGTGAGAACCAAAGCATCGACATATGTCACAGATGCTAAGGAAAGCGGTGTAATGAGGGCAGATGAGCCCAGAATCAGGAGGATATTGAAGACGTTAGAACCAAGGATGTTGCCGAGGGCCAGTTGGTCCCGTCCTTTGAGGGCGGCCACGAGACTGGTGGCCAGTTCCGGGAGTGATGTGCCTCCGGCCAGAATCGTAACGGCGATGAACTTGTCGCTGACACCGAGCATCCGAGCTAGATTCGTGGCAGAATTCACGAACAGATTGCCTCCGAATATCAGTCCGGAGAGCCCGGCAAGGACCATGAGAATGGCTATCCACAGTTTCCGGGGGTTGGATTCAGCTGCATCTTCTGCGGGTTTGCCGGTTACGAATGAATGGACGATATAGCCAGCGAAAATGGCAAGGAGCAGCGCTCCTTCCCAGCGGGAAAGACTGTCGGTCTGGCCGATGCCCCAAAGTGTGCGGTTCAGGCCTATCGCCAGATAGAGAACCGTAACAGCAAGCGTAAGCGGGATATCCTTCTTGCGGTTGTCCTGAGTCATAGTGACCGGGCATAACAACGCCGTAAGGCCCAATATAAACAGGACATTGAAGATATTGGAGCCGATAACATTGCCGACGGCGATATCGGCATTTCCCCCAAAAGCTCCCGTGAGGCTTACCACGAGTTCCGGACACGAAGTCCCAAAGCCAACGATGGTAAGGCCGATTACGAATTCACTGACGCCAGCCCTCCTAGCGATGGAGGAAGCGCCTTCAACGAGCCAGTCAGCACCCAGGACGATAAGCCCCAGGCCGACCAGCAGCCAGATAATTGTCATGATGGTTGTTCTGATTATTAGATAACTGTCCTATTGTCAAAAGAGCATTGACAATCTGCTATAGCCGGAGGCTGCAAATGGAAAACAGGTATCTATCAGAAATATACATTCCCGCCTGATGCACGATAGATTGGGCGAGGAATGGATGTAAATGGTTGTTATCAATGATTTTTCCACCTTTGATGATTCGAAAGGTGGAGCGTACCTGAGGCGAGGTCCGTTTCCCGGACTGGGTGACACGGATCGAAACAGAATTCGAATTGCCACCTCCTGCAAAAGTATATCCTTGCGCAGCCGTTATGCAGAGCTCCCTATTTTGGGTATAATCTGCAGTCTTCTCTGTTGATTGGCTTTCGGATACACTGTACCGCCCATTATCCTGTGAACTCGTATTAACTACCTCTGTTCTTCCTCCGGAGAGGAAGGAGAGTAGAAAGGATAATATGAGTACAACGAGTTTCATGCAGTGCAAAGATAACAAAAACCACCGGCGATTCAATCCTACTGCTCTCTTTTTTGATTGGATTGAGTGTTATTATTCCTTCTTGAAACTTGTATGGAAAATGGAACCGACTTTAAAAGAGTGTATACACCTTTTATTATCTATTTGGTGGTAAAAATGGGACATTTTTGGGGCCACCAGATACGAAAAATCCCCCTCAGGCTAATCTGAGAGGGATTTTTGTGGAGCATAGGAGACTCGAACTCCCGACCTATAGATTGCGAACCTATCGCTCTACCAGCTGAGCTAATACCCCGTCTGAGATGCAAATATATCTAGTTTTTCTGACTTAGTCAACTTTAATTGCCTCCAGGAGGGTGCGGCGGAAGTCCTCCGCGTCCTCAGGCGTCAGGAAGGCCACTTTTATAGGTACCTGGAAAAGCCTTTCCTTTAGCTGGGGAGGCATTTTGCGCACTTCGCGGACTCTCTGGGCGTCTTTCTCCGTGGTGATGACGGCGGCGGTGGGCCATTTGTCAATGGCGTTCTCTATTGCGCGGATGTCCTTGTTCCTGTACCTGTGGTGGTCTCCGAAGCTCAGGCGCTTAACTATCTTGTAAGTGCCGCTGAGGTACTGGACAAGAGGGGTGTCGCCGGCTATACCGCTGAACACGATGGCCTTGTTGGAATAGATGTAGCGGGCGTTGCATTTGTCCGGGAAGATGGCTTCCGGCTGGGAGTAGTCAATGCTGGTGAAGAAGAGTTTCTGGTCCGGACGTATCTTGAGGTCGCGGGCGAACTGCTCCCGCTCTTCGTCCTGAAGATACAGAGGGCATTTGGTGACAATTACTATCTGGGCTTTGCCTATGCGTTCCGGCAGGTCGCGCAAGCGGCCAAGGGGCATAAGCCTGTCCTTGCTGACAGGGCGGTTGTAATCCACCAGAACAATGTTCACGGTTGGCTTGAGGCGGCGGTACTGGAAGGCATCGTCCAGGATGATCAGTTCTGCTGCGGGGTAATTGCGCACCTGGGATTTCTCCGGATGGGCCAGCAGGTCGCAGCCGTTGTTGCGGTCCTTGTCAACCGCCACGGTGGCCCAGGGGAAGTTGTGCTTTATCTGAAGGGGCTCGTCGCCAAAGGTGAGGGCGGCGCCGTCCACGTCCACAATCCTGAAGCCGCGGCTCTTGCGCTTGTACCCGCGGGACAGCACCGCCAGGTTGCGGCGTCCCCACTCCTCCGTGCGCATAAGGGTGTCCAGAATCATTTCCGTATGCGGGGTCTTTCCCGTACCTCCCACCGTTACGTTGCCAATACAGATGGTTGGGATCTCCGCTTCCCGGGACTTTACCAGGAAGTTGTGGTCATACATTGCGTGACGGATCTTCAGGGATAGGTAATATGGGAATAGGATCAGTTGCCCGTGCATAGTCAAATACCGTAAACGTTGTTGTTTTCTTCTATAGTCTCGTTTCCCCAGCGCTCAGCCACGGAGTCCAGCAGGGCGTAAATCTCCTGCGGGTCCATTGACGTCACCAGTTTTATGCGTGTCTCTTTGAAATCCGGAAGGCCCTTGAAATAGCAGGAGAGGTGCCTGCGCATCTCATAGACCCCCCTTGGGACGCCTTTCATCTCCAGGGAGAGGGCGTAGTGCCGCTTTGCCAGGGCCACCCTTTCTGCGACGCCCATAGGCGGGAGCAGTTCCCCTGTGCGGAGGTAATGCTTCACGTCGCGGAATATCCAGGGATGCCCGAACGACGCCCTGCCTATCATAATGCCGTCAACCCCGTATCTGTCAAAGTACTCCGCGGCTTTCTGCGGACTGTTTATGTCTCCGTTTCCAATTATGGGGATGTGCATCCGCGGATTCTCCTTAACCTTGCCTATCAGCGTCCAGTCCGCCTCGCCGCGGTACATCTGAGCGCGGGTGCGGCCGTGTATGGTGAGGGCGCTGATGCCGCAGTCCTGCAGCCTTTCGGCAAGTTCCACTATTATCTTGGATCCCTCGTCCCAGCCCAGGCGGGTCTTCACGGTGACGGGTTTTCCTACGGCTTCCACCACCGCCTTGGTTATGGCAACCATCTTGTCCGGCTCGCGCATCATCCCGGAGCCCGCTCCCCTGCCTGCAATCTTGCTCACCGGGCAGCCGAAGTTTATGTCAATGAGGTCGCAGCCGTGGCCGCCGGCAATGCTGGCGGCATTGTCCGCCATCTTGGCGGCGTCCACCATAGACTCCGGTATGTGGCCGTAAATCTGGATTCCGATGGGGGCTTCCTGCTCGCTGGTCTTCATCTTGGCGATGGCCTTGACGGCGTCCCGGATGAGGCCGTCGGAGGGGACGAATTCCGTGTACACCATATCCGCGCCGTATTCTTTGCAGATAACGCGGAAAGATGCGTCGGTCACATCTTCCATCGGAGCCAGAAGCACCGGCCTTTCTCCAAGATCAATATTACCAATAAGCATAAGCGGCTACAAAAATACAAAATAGGACCGATAATTTATTATATTTGGTGTATGGATATGAATTACGCACAAAGAGTTGAGGCGCTCAGGGAAGTGATGCGCTCCAGAGGTTGGGATGCAGTCATAATAAGCGGATCGGACCCGCACAGCAGCGAGTACCCCGCACCGCGATGGAAGCAGGTGGAATGGCTTTCCGGCTTCACCGGAGAGGCCGGGGACATTGTGGTCACGCTTGACCACGCGGGGCTGTGGACGGACACCAGATACTTCATCCAGGCTGTGCAGCAGCTGGAAGGCTCCGGCATTGTCCTGCACAAAACCCGCATACCGGAGCAGGTGCTCATACCGGAATGGCTGTCCAGCGTGGCCTTCTGCGGCCGGAATTACGTGAACATTGCGGTTGACGGCCTCTGCCAGAACGTCTCCTTCATCCAGGAAATCAAAGACGCCTTTGACGAAGACACGGAAGTGCGCATAGTCAGCGTCCCGGACCTTCTGGACTGCCTCTGGACTGACCGCCCTCCCGTACCCTCCACCCCAATAATCAAGCTGAGCGATGCCCAGGTGGGGGAAAGCAGCGAAGACAAGATAGAATGGCTTCGGGCCTTCCTCCGTTCCAAAGGATGCGACAATATGCTCCTCACCGCCCTGGACGAGATTGCCTGGCTGCTTAACGTACGTGCAAGCGACATAGACTACAACCCCCTTGTCATATCCTATCTGATAGTAACCCAGGATGAAGTGCGCTGGTTCACACGGGAAAGTTATGACGATGTGTTCCTCTCCATAGCAGACCTTCAGGGGCTCACATACGTGGATCCTTCCACCCTGAACTACCACATTTACAATATGATGGATGCGGAGAACCGCGTCTGCGGCCCTTCCCCGGTACCCCTCCGCAAGGCAGTGAAAAACGCCACCGAAATAGAGGGCATGCGCCTGGCGCATTTCTATGACGGACTGGCAATGGAACGCTTCCTTTACTGGCTGGAACAGTCCGTCAAGGGCGGCCAGCGCATCACCGAATGGGACGCCTGCATAGAGCAGAGCGCCCTGCGCGCGGAGATTGACGGCTTCAGGGGCGAAAGCTTCGCCACCATATCGGCCTACGGCCCCGGCGGAGCCCTTCCTCACTACATCACTCCGCAGCAGGACGCCCCGGTGATAGAGCCCCACGGCCTTTACCTCAATGACTCCGGCGGCCAGTACGTCTTTGGCACAACGGACATAACCCGTACCGTCCCTATGGGTCCGTGCACCTATCTGGAAATGCAGGACTACACCTTTGTCCTGCGCGGACACATCAACCTGGCCAGGAGCATCTTCCCCAAGGGCACGGCCGGGTGCCAGCTGGACGCCGTTGCGCGCAGCCCGCTGTGGCAGGCCAAGCGCAACTTCGGCCACGGCACCGGCCACGGCATAGGCTTTTTCCTGGGGGTTCACGAAGGGCCCCACGAGATCAGGCAGAACTTCAATCGCCAACCCCTGCTCCCCGGAATGATTGCCACCGACGAGCCCGGCCTCTACCGCGAGGGCCTGCACGGAGTGCGGCACGAAAGCGTCCTCCTTTGCCGCGAGGCCGGCTCCAATGAATTCGGGGACTGGCTGGAGTGGGAGAACCTCACCCTGTGCCACATAGACACCGGCGCCATTATCAGGGACCTGATGAATGCCGATGAGATAGCCTGGCTCAACGCATACAACGCCAGGGCTTATGAAACCTTGAAAGACCACCTTCCCGCCGATGTGGCAGAGTGGCTCCGCGCCAAGACCAAGCCTATATAAGGTCCTCTATTATTGAATCGGAAATAAACCAGTCAGACTCCGGGATGCGCATTCCGTCCACCCCGTCGGCCGTGCGCAGGCCCAGCATCAGCCTCTCTTCGCGTATCTGTTCAAGGGTCAGGTGCTCGTACTCCCGCGTCCACCCGCTGATAACTGAAGTGTTCCAGCTGCGGGTGTCCTCCCCTGTGAGCGAATGCGCCCCGGGGCCAAGGCCGGCGTACGGAAGCCTCTTCCAGTACGCGCTGTTGTGCAGGGCCTCCCTGCCCGGAAGGGCGAAATTGGATATCTCGTAATGGTTGAAGCCGGCAGAGCGGAGCATTGAACAAAGGGTCCGGTACTGGGCGGCGCACTGCTCGTCGGAGGCTTCGGCATAACGCCCGTCCTTGATCATTTGGGCAAGGCCGCTCCCCTCCTCAACCGTCAACTGATACGCAGAAATATGCTCCGGATGCAGTTCTATGGCCTTTTTCAGAGTGTCTTCCCAGACTTCTCCGCTCAGGGATGAAATCCCGAAAATGAGATCTATGCTGATGTTGTCAAAGCCTGCCTGGCGCAGGTGGCTGAACGCCTCCACCGCACCCCGTGCGGTATGGCGGCGGTTCATCCACCGGAGCAGGCCGTCGTCAAAGGACTGCACACCCATACTCACGCGGTTCACGCCCAATCCTTTCAGGAACAGGGCGTATTCCGGGGTGACGTCGTCAGGATTGACCTCTACGGTGAATTCCCGGTAAGGGCCATAGCCAAGCGCGTCAACTATGCGCTTCAGCAATTCCGGCTTCAGCACCGAAGGGGTTCCTCCCCCAATGTACAGGGTATTTAGACCCAGGGTGGACTCTATCTCCGCCCTGCGCTCCTCTATCTCTTTGCAAAGCTCGTCAACAAAAAGTTTCTGCACCTTTGGGGAGCAGATTTCAGAATAGAAATCGCAGTAGGTGCAGAAACTTTTGCAAAAGGGAATGTGGATGTAGATCATCGCAGAAGCAGTTCCGCGTTTCCTAGCATTGCCTGCTCAGTATATGCCTCCACAGTGTAAATTCCCTTATGGAACTCAGGAATCTCATTGAGGTAGATGCTCATCTCCACCTCTTTTCCGGTATAATCAACTTCGCGTGAAGCGGAAGCCGTGACTTTCTCTCCTCCATAATTGAAGAGGTTGCTGCTGGTATTTGTCAGGAGATTTCCCTCCGGGTCGAATACTTTGATATAAACCCTCACGGGGCCCTTTGGAGCAAGTTCATTTTCAACCAGGCTGAGCGAGGTTATGAGCCTTATCACCCTGCTGCTCCTGTCGGTGGTCTTGTCTGAACTGTTCATTGCTTCCAGCTTTATTCCGCGCGCCTTTATAACGGAACCAGCCGCTACCTGGCCGGAAAGGGCCTCAACCTGCTGCGACAGCTCTTCGTTGGCCTTGCGGCTGTTTGCGGCGTCCTGGCGGGCGGCCGCGGCTTCGGCGGTCAGCTGATGGTTGAGGGTGTTCAGGGAATCAATCTGAACAATGTAGCTGCGCATTATGGATCTGAGGGTGCCCAGTTCCTTTTCGTACTGGCGGATCTGGGCCCTGTTGGTGGCTTCTGTCTGCTGGATTCTTTCTACCAGCTGGGCGACTTCCTCGCGGGAGGAGTCCAGCTGCACGTTGATGTTTTCGTAATCGGAAGTGAGGTTCTCGTAATCTCCCTGAAGGGCGATTATCTGTTCGGTGAGGTCCTGCTTTTCCAGATTAAGGTCTTTGACAAGGGAGGCTTTGGAAGCCCAGATATAAGCCAGGACAGCGCCAAGGGCTACGACTAGTGCTATCAGCGCAATCATCACGGCTTTTGCCGCACCGGTCCCGGTCTTTTTCTCATTCTCTATCCTGTCCAATCTCTCTAGCGGATCTTCTTTCATAACCTAAATGTTTATAATATGCTGCGAATTTAGCAAAATTCGTGCAGATACGCTATCTTTGTTACTATGAAATACATAGTAAGAGCGCTCAAATACTTCGTTTACATATCCCTGATTGTAACCGTCATACTTCTCATCCTTATGGCCCTCAAGCTGGTCAGCCCGGATATAAACGTAATGTTCCGCAACGGCTGGGGATCAGTGCTTCAGATTGCCATTATGTTCCTTGCCGTCTCAGCCATCTATCCCAAGTTCGGATACGCCAAACGCGGCGTCCGCATCCCCGGATCATATTCGGAGATCAGGGACAAGGTCGTCTCCTTTATGGAAGAGCGCGGCTATGAACTGGAAACGGAAGAGGGGGAGAACCTGACCTTCCGCCTGCGCAACAGGTTCAACCGCGCAGCCAGGACCTGGGAAGACAGGATCACCCTGACACGCGAACTTGCAGGATTCTATATGGAAGGCATTTCCAAGGATGTGGCCCGCCTGGCCTCCGCTATGGAATTCAAATTTCAGAATCCCGAAACTTAGCGGCAGCGGCGCACAGGGCTTCGTAGAAATCGTCCCCAAAGAGTTTTGAGAGGGGTTCACGCAGGAATTCATACACGTGGATCCCTTCTTTTCTGCCCTTCTCGAAAGCGGCCTTGCACACGTGCCACTGATGGAAATTCAACGCCAGGCCGCCGCCGGTGAGTTTTGTCACCCTTATGGGATAGAGCCAGCAGGAGCGCGGCTTGCGCATTGCGCACTCCCCTTTAAAGAAGCATTTCTCTATGGCGCAGAGGCAGTTCCCCGCGGAATCCTGGAAGGAGTACGCGCACTCGCCGCCGCGCGCCACGGTGGTCACCAGTTCTCCTTCTATGTCCAGTTCAAAGAACCCTTTCTCCGCGATTGCGGTATGCCCTGCGGGCGTCATATATTTGCCAAAGTTGGGATATTCGTCTTCCAGCACCTGGAGTTCGTCCTCTTCCAGGGGGGCGCCATACTCACCCGCTATGCAGCATTCGCCTTTGCAGGCGGAATAATCGCAGCAGAAGAACCCGGTGATGACTTCTTCGGAGACCAGGATGTCCCCTATCTGGAAAATAATGCCGTAATCCCTCTCAGCGCTCATCTCTGCACGTATTCTACGGTACTGCCGGAAACTATGGCCTCAAGGATGTCGGCCAGCTGCTCAGCGTCAATCTTGTCCACGCGGGCCTGGTAATTGGAGAGCAGGTCCTTGCGGCCGCAATAGCGGGCGATGGCAAGTTCCGCCTTGGTCCTGTCAGAAGTGAGTTCCTCCCCTATGATGCCCAGCAGCTGCGCCTTGTAAGCCTTGAGTTCGTCCGGGCTTATCTCAATTTCCCGGCAGTCTTCAATGACACCGCGCAAGGTCTGCATCCCTTGGGCCGAGCCCACGCCGTCCACGGTGAGGGTTACGCAGTAGCGCTCGTAAGGCAGGGTTTCCATAGTGGACTGCAGGGTGACCTTGTTGTCCCTGAAAGCCTTTCGGACTTCTGTCTGAAGGACTATCTCCGCAAGCCGGGTGACCAGGTAGCTCTCTGCGGACAAAGACAGGAAGATTGACATTGCATACTTCAGCTGGGGAGCGCCGGAAGCAGTATGGTATGCGGTGCCAGCCCTTTGCATATACTGCACCTGCGGATAGATGTTGTACTTTTTGGCAGTGCGGAATGCTCCCAGATATTTGCCCAGGATGGACTGCATCTGGTAATCTGTCTTGTTGCCGGTGATAATGAGCACGCCATCGTCAACGTTGGCGAACCTTTGGGCGTAATACTCTCCCAGGGCACGTGCCATAAGGTCCTGCGGCAGCGACACTTCATATTTATACGGAGTATATAAGAAGTCCGGACGAAGGAGGCTGTCAATGACGGCTTCCGCCGAGGCCTTCCCCGGAATGGTGCGGCAGAAAGCGTACGCATCCGGGTCTACCGAAGAATTGTTGGTAACTGCCAGCAGGGCCTGGAGGAGCATCTCCAGCCCGTCGGAAGGCGCAGAGCCGCTTATCTGAAGGTCCGTGAGGTTGACCTTGGCTTCTATGGTTATACCGTTATATGCCAGCATATTGCGGAAAGCAACTCCGCTCATGCCCCTGACGCGGTATAAAGGAAGGAGATCCCCGACATATGCGCCCTGACCGTACTGAAGGTTCTCTATGCTGCCGAAGCCGCCTCGAAGCGCCAGCGTATAGGAGAAATCCCTGGCCTTTTTGTCCTGCCTGTAAATGACCCTGATGCCGTTGGCGAACATCCACATACGTCCGCCGGTCACGGGTTCGGGAGTGTCAGAAGTGACCTTCACTTTCTTGGGCATCTGCATAGGGGCTAAAGAAGCGATGCCGTAGTCCAGGTCGATGCGATCCGCCGTGGTGGCGTAGGACTTGTCCGCCATCTTCGCCCTCACGTAATCGTTGAAAAGGGGAAGCTCATCCGCCACCGCCACGTCCCGGGAATCAAAGAATGCAGCGATTTCCCTCTCGGACGCATCCTTGCTGTGACGCAACGCTCCAATCGCAAGGTTCCTGGATGCGATGAAATCCTTGGCGGACACTCCGTTGACCTTAAGGTCGGCATAAACCGCATCGGAAACCGATGCCGTAAAGCCGGGGTTGCGCAGGTACTGTTGTTCTGTTTTTAAATTATATAGGATCTGGGCCTGCCTGTCATACATTGACGTAACCTTCTGTGCTGCAGTGGGTTCCTGGGCGCGAAGGACGCATATTGGCAAAAGGGCCGCTAAAAAAATGAATACGTGTTTGAACTTTAGCATAAGATTTGCGTAAGTAGTCGCAAAATTAATACATTTTTACTATTTTTGCTTTCCACAAGCCTTTAACAAACATTTACTATATCATGAAGAAACTTTTACTTTCTATCGCAGCTGTTTTATTTTCAGCCGGAATGATCTTCGCCCAGGAGGCTTCCCTCCAGCAGGCAACCGAACTGTTCAATAACGGTGCCACCGCATCCAGCACAGACAAGGCTGCAGCCATTGATTATTTCCAGAAAGCCTACAATATGGCAAAGGCTCTGGGAGATGAAGGAGCGGAGATTGTCGGGAACTGCAAAGAAGTTATCCCTAAACTTCACTACTCCATGGTAAATGACCTCATCAAGGAAACAAAATACGATGAGGCAGTTGCAAAGCTTGAGGAGACAGTTGCCGCAGCAAAGGAATTCGGCGCTGACGACGTCCTTGCAAACGCACAGAAACTCATCCCTCAGGTAATGCTCCAGAAAGGCAACGCATTGCTCAGCGCAAAGGATTATGAGGGTGCCGCTGCCGCTTACAAGGCTATCACAGATGCAGATCCTACCAACGGAATGGCAGCCCTCCGCCTTGGAATGGCCCTCAACCAGCTGAACAAGTCCGAGGAGGCACTCGAAGCCCTCAAGGCTGCAGCCGAGAACGGACAGGCAGAGAACGCCAACAAGCAGATTGGAACCGTACTCCTCAAGGAGGCTTCCAACTTCCTCAGGGACAAGGACTACCAGAAGGCTTTCGACACAGCTCTCGAGTCTGCTAAATATGCAGAGTCCGCCAACGCTTTCAAGATTGCCGGAACAGCAGCCAACAGCCTTTCAAAGAAAGCTGAGGCCATTGAGTACCTTGGCAAATACCTTGAACTCTCACCCAGCGCTTCCGATGCAGCCCAGATCAAGACCGTCATCGAGGCACTCAAGAAATAATGAGATATCTTGAACTTCTCGCTCCCGCGAGGAACTCTGACATCGGCATTGCGGCAATAGACTGCGGTGCCGATGCAGTGTATATAGGCGGCCCGGGATTCGGGGCGCGCAAGGATGCGGGCAACAGCCTTTCCGACATCGAAAGGCTGTGCGCCTACGCGCATACCTTCGGCGCCCGGATATTCCTCACCGTCAATGTCACGCTGGAGGAGGGGGAGCTGGAAGAAGTTCACCGTATGATGCTCCGGGCGCAGGAGGCGGGCGTGGACGCCTTCATTGTGCGGGACCCTGTGATCAGCACCTGGAAAGACATCACAATACCGCTCCACGCCTCCACACAATGCGCCCTGCGCGAGGCTTCCAAAGCCAGGGAATACCATTCCCTTGGCTTTTCAAGGCTCGTCCTTGAAAGGCAGCTTTCCCTGGACCAGGTCCGGGAAGTCGCTGCCGCAACGGACGCGGAGCTGGAGTTCTTTGTCCACGGCGCGCTTTGCACCGGCTACAGCGGGGACTGCTACCTGTCCGAAGCCTTAAGCGGCAGGAGCGCCAACAAGGGCGAATGCATCCAGGCCTGCCGCTCCCTGTACGACCTGGCGGACTCCAGGGGCAACATCCTGGTAAGGAACAAGGCTCTGCTCTCACTCAAGGATTTCAACCTGCTTGACAGGCTGGAGGACCTTGCGGAAGCCGGGGTGGATTCCTTCAAGATAGAGGGCCGCCTCAAGAGCATCTCCTACGTGAAGAATGTTGTGCGCGAATACAGCCTTGCCCTTGACCGCCTGGTACAGAAATACCCTGACAAATACGCCAGGGCATCATTTGGCACGGTCAGAGGAGGGTTTTCGCCGGACAGCAACAAGACCTTCAACCGCGGTTACACCCAGTTGTTCCTGGATGGCAAAAGGGGGAAATGGGCCTCTATGGATGCGCCCAAATCTATGGGAGAGTGCATTGGCAGGGTCCTGTCCGTACAGCCCGCGGACAAATTCAACATCCGCATAACCGTAAAGCCGCTGAAGGGCGTTTCTCCCCTGAACAACGGAGACGGATTCTGCTTCGTGGACGGCTTCAGCATTACCGGCTTCAGGGGCGATGTCTGCAACGGCTTTGAGATCCGTTGCAAGAACATCGCGGGACTGAAGCCCGGAGACACCCTTTACCGCAACATCAACGCGGCCTTTGAGAAAGAACTGCAGGCCAATATGTGCCAAAGGCTCATCCCTGTTGGGATAAGCCTTCAGATAAGCGGGAGCGAAAGCCTGGGCTACAAGGTTGAAGCCTCCGCAGCCAGCCAGGACGGCCGCAGCGCAACTGCCTGCCTGGAAACTCCAGGGCCGTCCGCCCAGAACAAGGCCCGTATGGAATCCATCCTCCAGAGCCAACTCTCAAAGACCCTTGCTCCATACGTTTTCAGCCCCTCGGGCACGGAAGTCCTCACCGCGGACGGCAGCCTGCCGCTGCTGAGCGCATCGGCGCTCAACGGCCTCTGCCGCAGCCTTGCTGCCGAGCTGGACAAGCAGCCTTGCGGAAAGGTGCCGCTCTGCGGCGCTCCCCGCCCGCAAGGCCCCGTCCAAAAGGAGAATGCGGCTCCCGTGAACGGGGAACTTATGCGAAGCAAGTACTGCATCCGCTACGAACTGGGCCTCTGCCCCGTTCACCAGGGAGCCGCGGAAAGCGGCCCTCTGTTCCTGCTGAACAACGGACGCCGCTTTGCCCTTGGCTTTGACTGCAAGCATTGCGAGATGACCGTGAAGCCTAGTTGAGCTCCATTGTCACATCTACGTCTCCAAAATGCTGCACCTTTCCGCTGTTGTTGATCAGATAGCGCCTTGACAGGCATCCCCTCCACACAATGTCGTCCCTGCTGTGTATGGGCAGTTCTATCTCAATCCCATAAGTCTTTGACTTGACCTTGAGCGTCCCGTTCACTTTCCAGGACGTAATGGTCCCTCCGTCATCCTCCGCAATCATAAAGGCGATGTCTTCCATCTGATCCGTCCATTCCGATGCCAGCAGGACATTGAAAGGAACTTTTTCCCCCAACTGGCGCCTTTTCACCACTATCATAAAGTCCGTGATGGTTGGCACGTACAGCCTCAGGTCCTCCTCCGTCTTTGCCTTGAAGTTCTCCACCAAGCCGCATTTTATGAAGAATTCCGATGCGCCGCAGAACCAGGAATCGTAATTGCGCCTCATCCTGAAATCCTTGAGCCTCAGGGCTTTCGAGTCCGGCTCGTCTTCCGCTTTTGTTCCCACGTAAATGTCTCCTCCCTGTCCCCAGCCGGGGTTTTGCTTCAGGAGCATCTCGTAGGTGGTGTATGAGCTGTCGTCATTTACATTCACCACCCACACGGGACGCTCCTTTGCAACCGCCTCCGACACTTCCACCTGTTTCCCGTCAAGGGTATATCCTATGTTGGTCTCCGACTCCGTACCCGGATTGAAAGTAATCACAGGATCCTCCCTGCTGTTCCAACTGTCAGCGAAAGGCCAGTAAATCTGTATGTCGGACTCTATGAGCCCTCCGATGTATTGTTCCACGGCCGCATAGTCTTCCTCCCCTGACTTTGTCCTGTACCTTTCAGAGAGATAATCCCTTATAAGGTCCCTGAGGGGCTGCTGATACTCTGCGCCCGCCTTTGTTCCCAGGACCTGGTCCCCCACTCCGCTTCCGGGAACGGAGAACAGATCCTTCATTGTATATTCCTCGTCATACCCGTTAAGGGTGGATGCCGTTACCGCGGAATGCACTTCCGAATAGTGGCGGATGTCCAGGGGCAGGGAACTGAGCATCTGCGCCACCTCCTGCAAGGTGGTGGCGCTTTGTGATGCATCAGCAACCTGCTCGCCCTGTATCCCGTCACAGGATACCGCCAGCAGGATCGCTGCCAAAGGCAGCATTTTTAATGAAGTTTTCATAGTTAAGCAGTTAAGTATTCACTTGCAAAGTGAACAAAAAAGAACCGTGTACCATAAAAGTACACGGCTAATTATATAAAAACGGCTCCCAGGCCGTTCAGATGCACTATTTATAATACTGGACGAACCTATTTTTATAAAAAAAGTCCTTTATCACCTCAGTATTGGGGTATCCTGCCTCGCGGAAAACCTCCGTCACAGGCGCCGCAAGCTGCTCATTGATCTCCGTCAGGCCCTTTCCTTCAGGAGAGAGGAACCGCCTTGACCACTTTGCAATGGCCTTATAGAACAGCATAGGATCCTCCTGTGGGGCAAACAGGGCCGTATGCGGCTCATAATCCAGCACATTTGGCCTCATCAGCTCCTTCTCTGAAGGAAGGATGTACGGCGGATTGCTCAGTATTATGTCGAACGGCCCGTACGGGAAGTCCTGCTCCGTGTCCAGGACATCGGACAGGACGAACTCCGGGGCCGTGGCCTGACGGGCCTTCAGCTCCGCTGCGAAGTCCTGCGTGCGCGCCACTTCCAGCGCATCTGCGCTGATGTCAGTGGCAACCACTTCCGCACCAGGCAGATTCAGGGCGATGCTCCACGCTATGCAGCCCGAACCGGTGCACAGGTCCAGCACCCTCACCTTCTCCGCCTTCTTCCCGTATGCTGCCCTCATCCGGCTTATGCGCCCGGCCTGCTCCAGAGCCTCCTTTACAAGGAGCTCCGTCTCCGGCCGCGGGATGAGCACCGCCGGAGTAACCTTGAAACGTAGTGAAAAGAAATCCGCCCAGCCCAGCGCGTACTGCAACGGCATCCCCCTGCTAAGGGAATCCAGTTTCCCCAGCAGCAGGTCTCCGTCCTGCGCGGACAGTTCGTACTCTGGATTTACAATGTGGGTGTAATTCTTGATGCCAAGGAGCTCCTCGCACAGCATAAGCACCATCTGCCTGGCCTCGGGCTGGGGATACAGCGGAGCCAAGGCCTCTATTCCACGGTCTATGAATGCGCTGAGGAGCATCAGGGATTATTTCTTTATTCCGCCCAGTTTGGCGCCTGAGCCCATTGACTTGAAGATGTTTCCGCCAAAGTCAGTTATCTTGAACGATGCGGCGCGGCTGCGCGCGAAGGCCAGTTCTATGAGCTTGTCTATAAGTTTGGGGAAACTTGTTCCCGTGAAGTCCCAGAGATAGTTGGAAAGCGATCCCGGAATGGTGTTGATCTCGTTCACATAGACCCTCTTGTCCTGCTCGTCCTTTATGAAGTCAATCCTTGCCACGCCCTCGCAGGCAAGCACCCTGAAGGTCTTCTTTGCAAGGCTCTTGATAAGGGCCGTCTCGTCTTCAGAAATCTTGGCAGGCAATTCCCTCTTGAGGCTCTGCATTCCCTTTGACTTGGATCCGGGGTTCATATACTTGTCAGTGTATGTCAGGATCTCTCCGCTGCGCATAGGCACTTCGCACTCGGACGCCTCGCAGTCTTCGTAATCTCCAAGTACAGAGCAGTTCACCTCCTTGAGCTTCTCCACCAGTTTCTCAACTATGACCCTTGTGGTGAAGGAACAGGCGTACTCTATGGCCTCAACCAGGTCTTCCCTGTTGTGTGCGGGGCGTATGCCCACGCTGGAGCCGGAATTGGCTGGCTTTACTATAACAGGATATGAAAGCTTCTTCTCTATGGACTCAATCACGGAATCCTTGTCCGCATACCAGTTCTTGTCGTTGAACCAGGCGTAGTCAACCACCGGGATGCCGCTGCTCTGAAGGATCATCTTCATAGTGATCTTGTCCATTCCGTTGGCGGAAGACAGCACGTCGCAGCCCACGAACGGGATGCCAATTGCGGCAAGCACGCCCTGGATGGTTCCGTCCTCGCAGTTGGTTCCGTGGAGGGTTGGCAGTATCACGTCCAGCTGGGCCACCGGCTTCTGGCGGAAGAGTCCGTTGGAGTTGTCGTAAAGGTTCCTGTCTCCGTAGAGGGGCTTCATATATACCTCGCGGCTGGACTGCAGGAGGCGGTCCATATCCTTGTAGTTGGACAGTTCCAGGAGTTCCGGCGAACTGTACCACCTGCCGGTCTTGGCAATGTATATGGGTATTACCTCATATTTCTCCTTGTCCATTGCCTCAATTGTCTGCAATGCCGTTACAACGGAGATTTCGTTTTCTACGGAACGTCCACCAAAGAGGACACCAACACTTATTTTCATATTCTGCTATTTGAATGTATCAGGTAAATCGTTTTCGTAAAGGACGGCGTCCGGCGGGGTTGCAATGCGGCGCAGTTCCGCTGCGGCCTCCGCCAGGTTCTGGGTGCATATTATGTCCTTCCTGGACATTCCGGCACCCGTGGCGCCCTTGTATATGGCGTTTTTGTTCAGCTTGTTCACTATGATGAGGATATCGGCGCTTCGCGCGATCTTCTCTCCCAGTTCCACGCAGGCTTCCTCCTGCCTCTGCCCCAGTTCTACGAATCCCGGAGTTACCACGATGCGCTTAGCCCCCGCAGGGAGGTCAAGCGCGGCAAGTGCGTCCAGGGCCATCCTGGCGCCCTCCGGGTTGGAGTTGTAGGCGTCGTCCAGAATGGTGAGGCCGCCTTTCTGGCTCACGGAGAGCCTGTGCTCCACCTGGCGCAGCTTGGCCACTGCCATCTGCTGCTGGCGCCCGGTGACGCCCAGCCTCTGCGCCACCACCGCGGCGCCCAGGATGTTGAGCACGTTGCACTCTCCCATAAGGGAGGTGTGCATCTCAGTGCGCTCCTCACCGTGCACCACGGTAAAGTCAGATCCCGAAGCGGTGTAACGGATGTCGGCAGCCCTGTAATCCGCTTCCGGGGATTTAATTCCGTATCGGACAATGGGGCAGTTGGTGGGAATGTCCCGGTAGGAGGCAATGCCCTGGGAATCCGCGTTGATTACTCCCAGTCCGTCGGAAGGAAGGCTCCGGATAAGCTCGAACTTGGTTTTCTGTATGTTCTCCTTTGTCTTGAAGGTCTCAAGATGCATCTCACCCACGGAAGTGACTATTCCAATGGAAGGATGGACAAGGTCGCATATCTCCTTTATGTCTCCGGGCTGCTTTGCGCCCATCTCAACTATGAACACCTGGTGCATTGGCTGCAACTGCTCGCGTATGGTGCGTACCACTCCCAGCAGGGTGTTGAAGTTCCCCGGGGTTATGAGGGTGTTGTATTTCTCTGAAAGGATACGGTAAAGGTAGTTCTTGGTACTGGTCTTTCCGTAACTGCCGGTGACACCTATTATTATCAGGTCCTTGAACTTGGACAGTTTCCTGGCGGCGTCATTGTAATACCAGCGGGATATGGCCTTCTCCATTGGAGAATTAAGCCAGTTTGCCAGGAGCACCAGAAGCTTGTCCAGCACCAGGATGAGCACGGCCGTGTAGAAGAACACATACGGGCCGCCTATACGCCAGGCAAGGTACAGCAGGGCCAGGCCCAACACCAGAGCGGTAACATACATGCGCTTCACCCTGGCAGTATAAGCGATGCTTATCTTATACTTGGTCTTGTACTCCTTGTATGCGCAGTAACCCATTATTGCCGCCGCAAGGATTGCCAGGTACTTGTTCCAGACCAGTCCCGCCAGGGCCAGCATCACCCAGCGCCAGTGCCCAAGGATATGCTCCTTTGCCCAGGGGATGAATCGCTCCGGCCTGTAGGAGTTCTGCTGGAACATCTGTATGTCATAGCGCAGCACTGCAAGCCAGCAGGCAAGGAAACAGACTGCAAAGACTATTGCGATAACCGTGATCATACCTCATTAACGTTAAAGAAACTGCCCAGCACCTTCTTTGCCAGGAACGGATTGTCCAGGAAGGAGAAATGGCTTCCGCCCGGAACGGTCACAAGTCCCGAATCAGGTATCAGGGAATCCATCTTCTTTGCGTCCGAAAGCGGCGTGGCGGTGTCAGCCTCGCCCCAGAAAAGCAGCGTAGGCGCCTTGATGAGCGGCATCCTGTGGCACAGATCCTCGTTGACCACCTTGGAAAGCACCGCCTTCATCATAGGCGATGCGTTGCGGTAGTCCGCGGACCCTGCCTTTGAGCGGCGCTCGTTCCACGCCTGGGGATTCCGCAGTATCTTGTTGAAAAAGAATTTGGCGGCCTTGTAGGAGTAAACCTTTGCGTAATACTTGAGGCTGCGGCGGGGCTTGACCCCTGCGGCATCCATCAGGAAAAGCTTAGAGCAGGCGTTGCGCGAAGCGAAAAGTATCGCCACCCTCCCACCGAAGGAATGCGCCACTATGCCTGGATTCTCTATGCCCAGATCTTTGCAGAAAGCCTCCAGAAAGGCGGTGTACAGTTCTACCCCCCACACTGAATCCGGTTCATCGGAAGCTCCGAAGCCGGGGAAGTCGAGGGAATAGACGCAGTACTGCCCGCTCAGCACGGGAACGAGGCTGTCAAAGATGTGGTGGTCGCAGCCCCAGCCGTGGAGCATCAGCACCGGGCTTCCCTGCCCTGCCACATCATAAAAGACATCCTTTTCCCGATATCTGTACAACATAACTATTGGAAGTAGTAATCTTCGTCCTCTTTCTGCTGCTTGATGTCGGCATCGGAGTCAGCGCCGCTGCAGCTGAGATCGAGCTGCATTCCGGGTGGACTGATGAAGCGGTCCATATCGCTTATTCCAAGGGTGCCGTCTGCAATCACTTTTTGCATGAACAGGCCCCAGATAGGAAGGGCGGCATTGGCGCCCTGGCCCAGGGCCATTGACTCGAAGTGGACCTGAGGGTCTTCACCTCCAACCCAGACGCCGGCGGTGATGCTTGGGGTATAGCCAATGAACCATCCGTCAGAGTTGTCGTTGGTGGTACCTGTCTTGCCTCCTATCTCTCCCTTGAGGTTATATCTTGACCTCAGACGGGTTCCGGTTCCGGAGTTGACCACTCCCTGCATAAGGTTCACCATCAGGAAGGCTGTCTGCTCGCTGATGGCCTCCGTCTTGCGGTTGGTGAATTCTCCAAGGACGTTGCCCTGGCTGTCTTCTATCCTTGTCACGAACATAGGGGTGACGTAAACGCCTTTGGAAGGGAAGGTGTTGAACGCGGCTATCATCTCGTACGGCGGCAGGTCGCAGGAGCCCACGCAAAGGGCGTAAACCTCGTCCACGTGGCTGTAGATGCCCATCTTGTGCATCTGCTGGGCCATTGCCTGAGGACCGTACTGTTTCATCAGGTATGCGGAAATGTTGTTGGAACTGTTGGTGAGGCCCCACTTGAGGGTTACGGTACGGCCAATCCATTCGTCACGGTCAGTACTCCTTGGAGTCCAGGTGTCCTCTCCCACTATGAAGGACTGCGGCACGTTCACAACCTGGTCGCAGGGGGTCATTCCCTCCTGCATGGCAAGGGTATAGAGGAACGGCTTTACAGTAGATCCCACCTGGCGCTTGCCCTGGCGCAGGTTGTCGTATTTGAAGTATCTGTAGTTGGGGCCGCCCACATAAGCCTTCACGTGGCCGGTGGTGGGCTCTATTGCCATGAACGCGGCGCGAAGGAAGCCTTTGCAGTAGCGGATGGAATCGTCCGGAGTCATTGTGGTGTCAACGTATCCGGCATCGTTCCAGGCAAAGAGACGCATCTTGGTTGGCTCGGAGAAGGTTGCGAGAGCTTCGCTCTCTGACATTCCCTCCTCGCGCAGCTGCCTGAAGCGGTCGCTGTTTCGGCGCGCCTGGCGCATTATCCTGTCAACTATCTCCTGGTCCACGTCGTTGGAGAAAGGATAGCGCCTCTTGGAGCGCGCCTCCCTCTGGAACTCCGCCTGGAGGTAGCCTCCCAGCTGTTCGGCCACGGCCTCTTCGGCATACTTCTGCATCTTGTAGTTGATGGTGGTGTATATGCGCAGGCCGTCCTTGTCAAGGTTGTAACTGTCACCGTTGGGTTTCTTGTTCTTGTTGAGCCAGCCGTAGAAGTCGTCGGTCTCCCAGGCAAGGGAGTCTGCCGCAAAGTCCTCAGGGAAGGAGTAGTTGCTGCGCTTTGGCTTCTGGGCGTTCATTACGCGGCGGATCATATCCCTGAAGTAAGGGGCGATGCCGGCGTTGTGGTCCTGGATTTCGTACGAAAGGACCACGGGGAGTTGCTGGATGGAGTCTGAGGCGGCCTTTGTCAGCACCCTGTCCTCCTCGGGGAAACCGGTCTCCGGCGGAAGCTCTGTCTTTGCCATACGGCTTATCACAAAGTTTCTTCTCTGGAGGGCGAGTTCCGGGTTGATGGCAGGATTGTAGCGGGTAGGCTTGTTGATCATTCCAATGAGCATTGCGCTCTCCTCCACCGTAAGTTCCGCAGGAAGTTTCCCAAAGAAGGTCTCGGAAGCGGCGCGAATTCCAAAGGCGTTGCTGCCAAAGAAGATGGAGTTGAGATACATATCCATTATCTCGTCCTTGGTGTAGTCCCGCTCAAGTTTCACGGCGGTGATCCACTCCTTCAGTTTGGTCCATACCATATGGGCGGGCTTGGCAAGGGGGAACTTGCTCTTGACCTCGGTCCTGGGATAGAGGGTTTTGGCCAGCTGCTGGGTTATGGTACTACCTCCTCCCTGGCTGGAGTCCCTCATAAGGATGGTTTTCACGAATACTCGGGCCAGACCTCTGAGGTCAATTCCGGAGTGCCTGTAGAAACGGGCGTCCTCTGTTGCCACGGCCGCGTGTATTATATGGGGCGACAGTTCGTTATAGCTTACGAACGTCCTGTTCTCTATATGGAATGTTGTCAGGACCTCTCCGTCCTGGGCAATTACCAGAGTGGCGAGCTTGCTGTCAGGATTCTCCAATTCTTCAAAGGAAGGGATCTTTGCGAAGAGTGCAACCGCCAGTATGAGCAGCGCTACGGCCAGCACCGGAACGGTTAGCAGAATCCAGAACCACTTGGTTATTTTCTTCTTGGTCTCAGGTTTCATAGCTGTTATATAACTTACAAAATTAACGATTAAATTTGGAAAATTGCCCCGTTTGTGTTTTTCTTTGCAGAACTAAACAAAAATCGAGCAGTAATGGAGGGGAATTTAGTAATTGTAGAGTCTCCGGGTAAAATAAAGAAGATTGAGGAGTCTCTTGGGAAAGATTATACTGTTAAAGCCAGCATCGGCCACATTCGCGACTTGTACGACAACAAGCTCAGCATAGACGTAGAGAATGGTTTCACCCCGCAGTACGTCGTTCCGGCCGACAAGAAGAAGATTGTCTCAGACCTCAAGAAACTGGCAGCCAAGGCAGATACCGTATGGCTCGCGTCCGATGCGGACCGCGAGGGAGAGGCAATTTCCTGGCACCTTATGGAAGCCCTTAACCTGGATCCTGCCAAGACAAAGCGCATCGTTTTCCACGAAATAACCAAATCCGCAATCCAGGAAGCCATAAAGAACCCGCGCGAGGTTGATATGAACCTGGTCAACGCCCAGCAGGCCCGCCGCGTGCTGGACCGCCTTGTAGGCTTCGAGCTTTCTCCAATCCTCTGGAGGAAGATCCAGCCAAAGCTTTCCGCGGGCCGCGTGCAGTCCGTAGCGCTCAGGCTGGTAGTTGACAAGGAGAAGGAAATCCAGGCGTTCAGGCCATCGCCTTTCTACAGGGTGGAGGGACAGTTCCTCACCCAGGGAGGAGCAAAGCTCAAGGCAACCCTTGATTCCAGGTTCGAGTCCGCGGAGCAGGCGCAGGAGTTCCTGGCGGCCTGTATAGGCGCCTCCTTCCGCGTCAAGGGCATCGACGCAAAGAACGGCACCAGGTTCCCCGCGGCGCCTTTCACCACTTCCACGCTTCAGCAGGAAGCCTCACGCAAGCTGCGCTTCTCCGTAAGCACCACGATGAGAGTTGCCCAGAGCCTTTACGAGAGAGGTCTCATCACGTATATGCGTACTGATTCCACCAACCTCTCCAGCCTGGCGCTGAATACCGCAAAGAAATATATAGTGGATACCTTCGGCCCGGATTATTCCAAGCCAAGGCAGTTCAGGACAACCAGCCGCAGCGCCCAGGAAGCGCACGAAGCCATCCGCCCCACCTTCATAGACAACGTGCAGATTAGCGGCACCCCTATGGAGCAGAAGCTCTACAACCTTATATGGAAAAGGACCGTGGCGTCCCAGATGGCTGATGCTTCGGTGATGAACACCACCGTTAAAATTGAGAGCGACAAGCGTCCCGAACTGTTTGTAACCCAGGCCGTGAACATTCTGTTCGACGGATTCCTGAAACTCTATATGGAGAGTTCCGACGACACCCAGGACACCGAGGACGAGATCGTCCTCCCTGCAATGAACCCCGGCGACAGTCTCCAGCGCGGCACCATAAGCGCCGAATGCAAATTCACCCAGCCTCCGTACAGATATTCCGAGGCGTCTCTGGTCAAGAAACTTGAGGAACTGGAGATTGGGCGCCCTTCAACCTACGCCCCCACTATCACCACGCTCACTTCCGGGCGCGGATACCTGACCAAGGGGGACAAGGAAGGCGCCAAATACACCGTCACCAACTACACCCTCAAGGGCTCTTCCATCTCTTCTTCCCAGAAGACGGAGGTGGTTGGCGCGGAAAAGGGCAGGCTCCTTCCAATGGACATCGGCATCATTGTGACGGATTTCCTTATGGGCAGTTTCCCCGACATCCTGGACTATGACTTCACCGCAACCGTGGAGAAGGACTTTGACAAGATAGCAGACGGACAGGAAGTCTGGAACAGCATGATATCCTCCTTCTACGGACCGTTCCACCAGAAAGTGGAGCAGACCCTTCAGGACGGCCAGTTCAACCGCGTGAGCCGGGAGATTGGCACCGCCCCGGACGGAGAGGTCCTGGTGGCCAAGTTCGGCCGCTACGGCGCCTATGTCCAGAAAGGCGATCCGGAAAAGAAACAGTTCGCCAACCTTTCCAAGGGACAGCTCATTGAGAGCATCACCCTGGAAGAAGCCCTCAAACTGTTCGAACTGCCACGCACCGTGGGTCAGGTTGACGGAGTTGACGTAGTGGTGACCAAGGGCAAATTCGGCCCGTATATCAAGTACGGGGACAGGAACGTGGCCCTGCCACGCGGAAAGGACCCTTTGAAAGTGACCCTTGAAGACTGTAGCAAGCTTATTTCAGAGGCCTCCGTACAGCAGGCAGTGAATACTGTTATGGCCGAGTTCTCCCCGGGCGGAATCCAGATAATAAACGGAAGGTACGGCCCATACATCAAGTATAACGGAAACAATTACAAACTCCCCAAGGGAACCGACGCCGCATTGTTGGACGAGCAAAAGTGCAAAGAAATAATTGACAATTCCACTCCGACAGAAAAAAAGACAAAAAGATTTAGAAAGTCTAAATAATCGTGGAGTTGTATTTAAATTTTTTATATATTAGCCAATAATTTCTATAAATACTTACCCGATGGCTAAATATCAGATAGATCAGATAGATCAGAAAATCTTATCACTGCTGGTCAATAACGCCCGTATGCCTTTCCTGGAAATTGCCAGGGAGTGCGGTATCTCAGGAGCCGCCATCCACCAGAGGGTAAAGAAACTGGAGGCGAACGGCGTCATTATGGGCTCACGGCTGCTTGTAAAGCCGGAAGCCATTGGCTTGCAGGTGTGTGCATACGTAAGCCTGTCTCTCTCGGAAAACAACAAATACGCCGAGGTTATCAAGTCCATCAAAAAGATCCCTGAAGTTGTTGAATGCCATTTCATCACCGGAAAGGCGGCAATCCTTCTGAAACTCTTCTGCTTTGACAACAACCATCTTATGGAGGTCCTCCTGAACACCATCCAGAAGATTCCTTACGTCCAATCTACAGAAACTATGATTTCCCTCGACCAGGCGTTCGAGCGCCAGATCTGGGTAAAAGACTATACTTATTCCGGAGGGAACATCAACCCCGACGAAGCAGAATAGCCTCCGCCAGGGCCAGGTCCTCAGGCGTAGTGATCTTAAGGTTATACCTCTCTCCCTGAACATAGGATAGAGGTATTCCTTTTTTTGCAACTACGGAGGCATCGTCTGTGAAAGCGGTGTCAAAGGCCTGCCTGTACGCATCCAGGAGGGTCTCCGACCAGAATACCTGAGGGGTCTGGATCGCGTATATCCTGGAGCGGTCAAGGACGCTGTCTCCCGCCACCAGGGTCTCTCCCTTCTTTTCCAGGACCCGCAGCGTATCCACGGCCTGCACCGCAGGCACGGCGCTGCCGCTCTCTAGGGCCTGGTTCACAAGGGTGCGGACCAGTTCCGGGGAGACCAGGGGCCTCACGGCGTCGTGAACGGCCACGAGGGCTCCTTCAGGCACTTTTGCCAATGCGTTCTTGACAGAATGGAAACGGGTTATGCCTCCCTGGACTATCATTTGCGGGACGTGGAAGTTGGCCTTGAGGCAATATTCTTCCCAGTAGCTGATATGCCCGTCGGGTAGGACGGTGATTATGCAGGCCTGGGGACAGGCTTCCAGGATTACTTCTATGGAAAGACGCAGGATTGGCTTACCCCCCAATTCAAGGAATTGTTTGGGCAGTGAAGACCCCATCCGGGAGCCGCTGCCGCCTGCTACTATTATGACATAAATTTTTCTTTCCATCCCCTAATTTTTTCTACAAATTTAATCTTTTTTCGTACTTTTGGGAACTAAAGGAAAATCTTCATTTACTTCATTTTGAATTATGGCTTTTTCATTTTTGAATCAAGAGCTTGCAATTGACCTTGGAACGGCCAATACCGTCATTTTCCAGAATGACCAGATAGCGCTGGACGAGCCAAGCATAGTTGCAATAGACAATAATACAGGAAAACTGCTGGCCTTGGGAAAGAGGGCCAAGCTGATGCACGAAAAGGTTAACCCTGCAATCAAGACTGTCCGCCCCCTGAGGGACGGCGTAATTGCAGACTTCAACGCCGCCGAGATGATGATCCGCGGTTTCATAAAGGAAGTCAACAGCAAGCACCGCTCATTCTTCACCCCCAACCTCAAGGTGGTGGTGGGAATCCCTTCCGGAAGTACGGAGGTTGAGATCCGCGCCGTGCGCGACTCTTCAGAGCACGCCGGAGCGCGTGAGGTTTACCTCATATACGAACCTATGGCAGCCGCTCTGGGAATCGGCCTTGAAGTGGAGGCCCCTAAGGGCAATATGGTTGTGGACATAGGCGGAGGAACCACTGAGATCGCAGTCATCTCACTTGGAGGAATCGTCCAGCAGGACAGCATCCGCACGGCGGGAGACGTCTTTACCAACGACATCCAGTACTACCTCAAACAGCAGCACAACATCAAGGTTGGAGAAATCACCGCGGAGCGCATCAAGATTGCCGTGGGCGCCGTTCTCCCCAACCTTGACGACGAGCCGGAGCCTATAGTCATCAAAGGCCCCAACCTTATGACCGCCCACCCTGTAGAGGCAACCATCACATATCAGGAAATCGCCCACTGCCTTGACAAGTCAGTGGCAAAGATAGAGTCTTCCGTGCTGCACGTGCTGGAGCAGACTCCTCCGGAGCTTTACTCAGACATCGTGGAGAACGGTATCTTCCTGTCTGGAGGCGGCGCCCTGCTGCGCGGCCTTGCACAGAGGCTCACCGAGAAGGTGAACATCCCGTTCCACGTTGCCGAAGATCCGCTCAGGGCCGTGGCCAGGGGCACCTGCATAGCTCTCAAGAACACGGAGCATTATTCGTTCCTTATGAGGTAATGCCAAGAAAGAGCAGAACTATCTCAATTATCTTGACGGCAGCCATTTTCATATTGTTGGAGGTGGCTGCGTTAAGTATGATTGTCCGCGGTGGAGACCTCCAGGGCATCTGGGTGTCCCGTTTCTCCCACCGCGTGATGGGTGCTCTTTGGGGAAGCAGCGAATCCGTGAGGGACTACTTCTCCCTTAAAAGCCAGAACCAGGAACTGGCACAGGAGAATTACCGTCTGAGCCTTCAGGTGGCCAGGATGCATAACGAAATAGAGAGTGCCGGAGGACCGGATGCGGGAGAAGTAGGCGAAGGATTTGCCGGAGACTTCCGCTTCATCCCGGGAGCCATCGTCAAGATGAGCAAGAACAAGCAGCACAACTACATAATCGTAAACAAGGGTTATGAAGACGGCGTGCGCCCCCAGAGCGGCATAATCACATCCCGCGGCGCCATTGGCATAGTGGAGGCTGTGGAGAGGAACTATTCCTATGGAATAGCTTTTATGAACTCCAGCTTCAACGTCAGCGCAAGGATTGGCAGCGAGGGTGTGGTGGGTCCCCTGTCCTGGGACGGCCACTCCACCAACAAGGCCATCCTGAGGGAGATCCCGCTCCAGACAAGGTTCGCTCAGGGAGACACGGTCTTCACAAGCGGCTATTCCACCATATTCCCGCCCGACATCCCCCTGGGAATAGTAACCGGGTCCGGAATACAGGACGGAACTATGTATGAAATTTACGTGACGCTGCTGGAAGACCACGCGGCGCTGAGGTATATCACAATAGTGGACCATACCGGAAGGGATGAGATAATCCCTCTGGAGAATATGGAGGCCAACGAGGAAACAAAGGAGGAAACAGATGAAAAGTAGCCGGTTCTTTGCTATCTACCTTTGCTATGTGCTCCTGCAGGTATTGCTTTGCAATTACCTGAACCTTACATATTACCTTACGCTGAGCCTCCTGCCCGTTCTGGTCCTTCTCATTCCGGTAAGGTATTCCACAATTACAGCTATGCTCATCGCGGCCGCGACGGGCTTCCTGGTAGATTTCCTGGGAGACGGGGTTCTAGGACTCAATATGCTGGCGCTGATTCCTGTGGGGCTGGTGCGCAACGGGCTGCTTAACCTTGTGTTCGGACAGGAAGTGTTCGCCCACAAGGAGGATGTGACAATGCAGAAGTACGGCATCCTTAAGTTCTCCACATACATTGTGATAGCCCAGGCTTTGTTCCTGATCATCTACATAGCGGCGGACGGGGCCGGCACCAGGCCATTCTGGTTCAACGCCCTCCGCTTTGCCATCTCCCTTCCGGCAGGCACCCTGCTGTCTCTGTTCATTGCCGACACTCTTACAAAGGATTACAGGGACAGATGACGCTGGACAGGAAAAACAAGATTCTTATTGGGCTGGGAGTGGTTGCGGCCATCCTCCTGGTCAAGCTGTTCGGCATCCAGATCCTGGACCCGCAGTACAAGATAGACGCCTCCAACAACTCTATGGTGTATGACATCATATATCCTACCAGGGGTGTCATATATGACCGCAACGGAACCATCCTTGTGGGGAACAAGATTGCATACGACATACAGGTGACTCCCCGTGAGGTCAAGAACTTTGACACCCTTGCCCTGGCCGACGCCCTCAACGTTTCCGTAGATTTCATCCGCGAAAGGATGGCGGAATACAAGAAGAACAGCAGGAGGATTGGCTACCAGTCCGTGACAATGCTCAAGCAGGTGCCCTCCGAGACCTATATCCGTTTTGCGGAGGTGCAGTACAAGTTCCCCGGCTTCAAAGGGCACGTGCGCAGCGTAAGGGACTATCCCGTGAACGCCGGCGGCAACCTGCTGGGGTACGTTTCCGAAGTGGATGCGGATTATATCCGCAAGCACGAGGGGCAGTACCGCAGCGGAGACTACGCCGGAAAGACAGGGATAGAGGCCGCCCGCGAGGAGGACCTCCGCGGCGAGAAAGGATACAAGATCTATATCAGGGATTCCAGGAACCAGATCAAGACCGCATACCAGAACGGCGAGATGGACAAGGAAGCCGTGGCCGGAAGGAATATCACCACCACAATTGACGCCAAACTGCAGCAGTACGGCCAGGAGTTGATGCAGAACAAGGTTGGAAGCGTGGTTGCGATCGAGCCTTCCACCGGGGAGATCCTCGCAATGGTTTCAAGCCCTGGAATAGACGTGCAGATGCTGTCAGACATAGGCCAGTATTACAACCAGATATCTAACGACCCGTACAAACCGATGTTCAACCGTACGGTGCAGGCCTCCTATCCCCCGGGATCCGTATTCAAGCTTGTGAACGGGCTCATAGGCCTGCAGGAGGGAGTTCTGACCCCGGACAGGCAGTACCCGTGCAACCGCGGGTACGCGTACAGCGGCAGCCGCAAGCTTGGCTGCCACGGCCACCGCTCCCCCCTCAATCTGGAAGAGGCCATTATGATGTCCTGCAACGGCTACTTCTGCTACGTGCTCAAGTCCGTCCTGGAGAACAAGAAATACAGCAACACTCCGGAAGCTTTCGACGCCTGGCGTGAATACGTCACCAGTTTTGGTCTTGGCAGCAGCCTGGGAAGCGACTTCCCTTCCGAACTGGGAGGCAACGTTCCAACATCTTCCTATTATTCAAAGATTTACGGACGCAACGGATGGCGTTTCGCAACAATAGTCTCGCTGTCTATCGGCCAGGGAGAAATGGGCGTGACGCCGCTCCAGATAGCAAATCTATGCGCCACCGTGGCCAACAGGGGCTGGTACATCACTCCGCACATTGTAAAAGATTCCGAGGGTGTGGAGATAGATCCCAAATACCACGAGCGCAATTACACCAAGGTCGATACCACCGAATTCAAGAAGGTTATCAACGGAATGTGGCGGGCTGTCAACGAGCCTGCCGGCGCTGGCGGAACGGCTTATGCCGCCGCCATACCGGGGCTGGATCTCTGCGGAAAGACGGGTACAGCCCAGAATCCGCACGGAGCGGACAACTCCGTATTCATCTGCTTCGCTCCAAGGGAGAACCCCAAGATTGCAATAGCCGCTTATATTGAGAACGCAGGATTCGGCGCCACCTGGGCCTGCCCTATCGCCTCCCTGATGGTGGAGCAGTATCTGACCGGAGAAATCCGCCCGGAGCGCAAGTATGTGGAAGAACGTATCCTTAACGCCAACCTTATGCCTAACAGATGACGGACCGCGGCAACAGAGGATTGAAGAGTACTGTGGACTGGAGGATAGTCATATACTACCTTCTGCTGGTACTCATCGGTTTTATAAACATTTACGCCTCGATCCACTCTTCAGAGCCGTCGTCAATATTTGATTTCTCCGTTAGGAGCGGCAAGCAGTTCGTGTGGATCCTCACGGGTGTGGTGCTGGCGACGCTTATCCTGTTTGTGTTCAATCCGCGCCTGTGGGAGGTCATTTCAATCCCGTCATACCTGATCATACTGGTTCTGCTGGTAGCTGTAATATTCGTGGGATCGGACGTAAAGGGATCCCACTCCTGGTTCAATTTCGGGCCTGTCAGTTTCCAGCCCGCGGAGGTGTCAAAGATTGCAACTTCCCTGGTGCTTGCAACCATAATGAGCAAGACCAATTTCAAGATGTCCAACCCCAGGGACCTGATCCTGGTGGCCGCGGTGATAGCCCTGCCAATGCTCATAATAGTTGCGGAGAAGGAGACGGGTTCCGCCCTGGTGTACCTGGGATTCATCTTTGTGCTGTACCGCGAGGGTCTCTCAGGCTGGTTCCTGTTCTTCATAGGAGTGGTCATCCTGCTGTTCATCCTTACGCTTACCACGTCCATATACACGGCCCTCATAGTGCTCGCGGCCGTGGCTTCGCTGTGCTATAGCATATACAGCGGCAAATCTAAACGCTGGTTCTGGGCCGACGTGCCAGCCATCCTGGTGCTGATCTTCCTTCCAAAGCTGAACCTGCCTTTCAGCCCCTTGTATATCTACGCCGCTCTCACCGGTGTCCAGGCAGTAAGGATGGCTTACAAGTCTTTCCGGCAGCGCAAGTTCATCACATTCGCAACGCTGGTGGCCTTCCTGGTGGGTATAGGCATCGTCTTTTCTACAGAATATATTTTCAACAACGTTCTGCAGGAACATCAGCGCAGCAGGATCGAAGTGCTGCTGGGAATGAAGGACGACCCTGCCGGCGTGGGCTACAACGTCAACCAGTCCAAGATTGCCATTGGTTCCGGAGGCCTCTTTGGGAAAGGGTTCCTCCAGGGGACGCAGACAACCTACGGCTTTGTCCCTGAACAGAGCACGGACTTCATATTCTGCACCGTGGGAGAGGAATGGGGCTTTGTGGGGTGCCTGGTGGTGATCCTGCTATATGTCTTCCTCATTTACAGGATTATTACGGATGCCGAACGATGTCGTGACCAGTTCACGCGGATTTACGGGTACTGCGTGGCGTCCGTGATCTTTATGCACCTGTTCATCAACGTGGGAATGACCATAGGGATAATGCCTGTCATTGGAATCCCCCTGCCGCTGCTCAGCTACGGCGGTTCGTCACTGTGGTCTTTTACAGTGCTGATTTTCATCTTTGTAGCACTGTACCGCCAGGAGAAAAAATATTTCTAATTTTTTTAAAAAACCCTTGCATTTATGTTTTTTTGGCGTATCTTTGCGATACAAAATTATCGATAAAAAAGTATCGGTATGGCCAAGAAACAAAAGACATCGTTAGTGGTAATGACCTCTTCCAGGAGCAGGTTGCCGCTGTATTACAGTCTCTTGAGACAACTTGATCAAGAAGGGGTCAAGACTGTCTCTTCCGCCACAATAGCAGATTACCTTAACATAAATCCTGTACTTGTACGCAAGGACCTGTCTGGAGCAACCCACGTTTGCGGGATGCCAAAGCGCGGCTTTGAAGTGTCTCCCCTGCTTGCGGACCTTAAGGGATACCTTGGTTACGATAAGCAGGACGAAGCCTTTCTTGTAGGTGTGGGAAATCTTGGCCACACTCTTCTCTCCAACAGGGGCTTTGAGGATCTTGGAATAAACATCGTGGCCGGTTTTGACAACAATCCCGCCCTGATCGGGGAAAAAGTGGGAGACAAGCCCATCCTTCCTATGGACAAGATGGATGAATTTGTAAGGCGTATGGGACTCAGGATAGGTATCATCACCGTCCCTTCGGCCTGCGCGCAGGAAGTCTGTGACAATATGGTCTCCTGCGGCGTGAAAGCCATCTGGAATTTCTCATTCACAATGCTTAACGTTCCGGAGGACGTGCTTGTGAAGAACGAGAACCTTCCAATGTCACTGGCGCTGCTGTTACAACAAATGAAATCAAATACAGAACAATAAGTATTACCTGATTAAATATCATAGCATTATGAAAACGCAGATAGAGAACCCTCAAGCAGAGATTGACGTATTGGTCAACAAAGCAGAGAAAGCCCTGAAATCTTTCATCGAGATGGATCAGGAGCAAGTTGACAACATAGTCCACGCTATGGCACTGGCCGGCCTGGAGCATCACCGCGAGCTCGCACGTCTTGCAGTGGATGAAACCGGACGCGGCGTTTACGAAGACAAGATCATCAAGAACATTTTCGCCACCGAGTATATCTGGAACTCCATCAAGGACGAGAAGACCGTGGGAGTTGTAGAAGACAACGAACTGGAAGGATATGTAGAAGTTGCGGAGCCCGTAGGAATAGTGGCCGGCGTAACTCCGGTTACAAACCCTACCTCCACCACAATGTTCAAGGCTTTGATCTGTGTCAAGGCCCGCAACCCTATCATCTTCGGTTTCCACCCTTCTGCACAGAAGTCTTCTTCCGCAGCCGCGCGCATCCTCAGGGACGCCGCTGTGGCCGCAGGAGCTCCTGACGACTGCATCCAGTGGATAGAGCATCCGTCTATCGCGGCCACCACCGCGCTGATGAACCACCCCAAGGTTTCCCTGATCCTTGCCACCGGCGGATCCGGTATGGTAAGGTCTGCATACAGCTGCGGCAAGCCGGCGCTGGGCGTAGGCCCTGGCAACGCGCCTTGCTACATCGAGAGTTCGGCAAACGTTCCCCGCGCCTGCACGGACCTGATGATGTCAAAGACTTTCGACAACGGTATGATCTGCGCTTCGGAGCAGGCAGTTGTAGTTGACAAGGCTGTCGCAGCCCAGTTCGAGGCATTTATGAAAGATAACGGCTGCTATTTCCTGAACAAGAAGGAGACAGAACTGGTTTCCAATTATGTAATCAACCCTGAAAAGGGCGCCCTTAACCCTGACGTGGTTGGAAAGACCGCATTCTGGATTGCAGCCAACGCCGGCGTAAAGGTTCCTGAGAACACCAAGATCCTCATAGCCAAGCTTGCAGGCGTAGGCCCCAAGTATCCGCTCTCTAAAGAGAAGCTCTCCCCCGTCCTGGCTTACTACACTGTAGAAAATTCTGAGGAAGGATTCGATCTGTGCCGCAAGATACTTGAAATGGGAGGCCTGGGACACACCGCAATCATTCACAGCACCAACAGCGAACTCATCACCAAGTTCGGACAGGCTATGAAGGTTGGAAGGATCATATCCAACGCTCCTTCCGCACAGGGCGCCATTGGTGACATTTACAACACCAACACTCCTTCCCTCACGCTTGGCTGCGGTTCCTACGGCCACAACAGCACAACCGCCAACGTTTCTACGGTAAACCTTATCAACAAAAAGAGAATTGCAAAAAGAAGAGTCAATATGCAGTGGTTCAAGATTCCTCCCAAAATCTATTTCGAGTACGATTCAATCCAGTATCTCCGGGATATGGAGGGCATTAGCAGGGCATTCATCGTCAGCGACCCTATGATGGTTAAACTCGGTTATGTGGACAAAGTCCTTTATTACCTCAACAAGCGCCAGGAAACCTGCCACTTCACCATCTTCTCAGACGTCGAGTCCGATCCTGACGTAGAGACTGTAATGCGCGGGGTGGAGGAGATGCGCCACTTCCAGCCGGATGTGATCATAGCCCTGGGAGGCGGTTCCGCAATGGACGCCGCAAAGGGAATGTGGCTCTTCTACGAGCATCCTGAAACATCTTTCGACGGTCTCCGCCAGAAGTTTATGGATATCCGCAAGAGGGTTGTGAAATTCCCTCACCTTGAGAAGTGCAAGATGGTAGCCATCCCTACCACCTCCGGAACCGGAAGCGAAGTTACCGCTTTCACCGTAATCACGGACAAGAGCAAGAATATCAAGTACCCGCTCGCAGACTACGCGGTAACTCCCAACGTGGCCATCATAGACCCTCAGTTCGTACTTACGCTGCCCAAGCGCGCAACCGCTGACACTGGTATGGATGTGCTCACCCACGCTATCGAGGCCTATATTTCCAATATGGCCAATGACTATACCGACGGCCTCGCGCTCCAGGCAATGGACCTTGTGTTCACCTATCTGAAACGCGCCTACGACAACGGTCCTTCAGACTTGACCGCCCGCGAGAAGATGCACAATGCATCCTGCATTGCAGGTATGGCA
Source organism: Bacteroidales bacterium (assembly GCA_017960545.1). Lineage (GTDB taxonomy): Bacteria > Bacteroidota > Bacteroidia > Bacteroidales > UBA932 > Cryptobacteroides. The sequence goes on along the minus strand of JAGCYZ010000055.1, from coordinate 11,592 downwards.
TTCACCAACGCGTTCCTGGGCCTCAACCACAGTATGGCCCACAAACTGGGTGGTGACTACCACATCCCTCACGGACGCGCCAACGCCATCCTCCTTCCCTATGTAATCAAGTACAACTCCATCAAGCCCGACAAGTTCGTGCCCTTCCCCAAGTATGAGACATTCATTGCAGACCAGAAGATTGCAAGGGCAGCGCGCTTCCTTGGATTTGGAGGCAACACCATAGAGGAGAGTGTAGATAACTTCATCGCCGCAGTTCGCAAACTGATGAAGGATCTGGAAATGCCTATGAGCATCAAGGAAGCCGGAATTGACGAGAAGGTATTTATGGACAACCTGATGGAACTTTCCGACAAGGCTCACGACGACCAGTGCACCGGAGCAAATCCCAAGTATCCTCTTGTAAGCGATATTGCCGAGCTTTATAAGAAAGCCTATTACGGAGAGAAATAGTTCTCTAGGCAGTAAAAGAATCTCTGATATCCAGATCCTGATAGTATTGCAGGGTCTGGATACCTAGTTCTTGGGCGGTCTTCAGATTGGCCGGAGAGTCGTCTATGAACAGTATCTCCGAGGGATCGCACCCTATGCCTTCCAGGGCCTTCAGATATATTTCCTTGCCCGGCTTCTGCGTTTTGAGCTGGAAGGAGCAGAACTTTTTCTCAAAGGTTTCGTCTATGTCAAGGCCCTCTTTTGCAAGCTCTTCCCCAAGCAGATGCAGGGAGATGGGATTGTTGTTGCTCAGAATATATAACTTGTACTTCCCCTTGATGGCCTTTATCAGTTCTATGGTGTCTTTGTTAGTGCCGTCAAGCAAAGAGCAGAAGCAGTCGTGCACTGTCTGGCGGGAGGTTCCGGGCCTGGAATGGGCCAGGCAGTTGGCGTAGAACTCCTCGATGCCTATTTTCCCGGCCTCGAATTCCCCGATGAATCCCTGCTGCTGATATATGTTAATGAGGTCTTCGATGTCCGTGAAGCCGGCATCTGTCTTGAAGCTGTTTATGCACCTGGGAACATTCAGACGGAGGATCACGCCTCCCATATCAAATACTACTGCCTTAATCATTTCCTAGTCATTCTGAGCGCTAGCGAAGAATCTCTCCACCTATTGGCGGGCAAAGATACATTATTATTGCGGATTTTTCTATCTTTGCACCACAGAAAGCCTTGGTGGTGAAATGGTAGACACGAGGGACTTAGACACAATTGAGTGCGCTTTCCCAAAGGAGAGATGTAGAATGTCGTAAATTCAAGGAAACCTTAACAGGTAATGCTGATGGCAATCTTGAGCCAAGCCTCATACAAGAGGAAGGTGCAGAGACTAGACACGACACACCTAAAGACACACGGTCTATGGTGAAGGAATAGTCCGGACTACAAACAGGCAGAAACAATCTGCAAGGTGACGAAAGTCATAGTGGTACGAAAATCCCTTGGACCGAAAGGTCCGTGCGGGTTCGATTCCCGCCCGGGGCACCTAGGAAAGAGCTAACTGACTGATTTTCAGCGGTTAGCTCTTTTTGCATCTCAGTTTTTGCCGACTTTTTGCCGATTTATGGGCGTTTTTGGCGACTTAAGGGAGATAGCATTCATTTCCTCCAGAAGGGCTAATTCTCTTTCTTTTCGTTCCCTTCTCTCTTTCAGATAGCCTTCCCGAGCTGTTTTTCTTTCTTCTTGAGTGGCTCGATAGACTTCCCCATTTCGGACAATCTCCTCGGCTACCCGGTCGATGGTTTCTTCAAGGTTCGCCTTCTTCAACTGACACTCCCAAACAATGATGACGCTCCACCCTTTGGCCTCCAGCTTACGCCATACTTCTTGATCCCGTTCTTGGTTCCGGGCAACCTTGGCTAGCCAGAACTCTGTATTAGTTTTGGGAACAGAATAAACCTTACACCCTTTGTGGCCGTGCCAGAAGCAGCCATGTACAAAGACAACTGTCCGGTACTTAGGCAGTACAATGTCCGGTCTTCCTGGAAGGTTTTTCGCATTTACACGATACCGAAATCCGCGATGCCAGATCGCATGACGCAACAATAACTCCGGCTTGGTGGAAACGGAGCGGATGCGCGACATTCGGATAGAACGTTCTTCTGACGATAAAAAATCGGCCATGGCAATCGCGAAATATACAACAAAATTACTCCATTACGTCGAGAATCCCAATAGTGAAAACATAATATGTAAGAAAGGACGCCCATAAGCCTCAGCGTCAAATCAATAACAATTAGAAGACGGGGCTTAATTTCACTACATTTGACAAATATTGTAAAATACGGCAAATATTTACAAGAAAATTTTGTTTGCTCGGAATATTGCGTTATATTTGCACTTGACACCTCAAAACCAATATTATTCATCATGGCAGACACCACCAAACGCGAGAGGTTTACCAAGGTTGCCTCAACACGAGTATCGAAGATCCTGAATTACCTTACACTTCTGCAGAACTGCTCGAACAGAAACAATTACGAGTACGATGCGGATGATGTTGAACAGATGTTCAGCGAAATCACTAAAGCGCTTAAAGACACGCGTAATGTATATATGAATGAACTGAGCAAACAAAACAACAAGGGCGGTTTTAAGTTTAACAAGTAGCCATTCCCCATGTCAAAAGATCTCGGTTGCAAATGGAATTTCGTGGATAGACGCCGGAACTCCATGGGGCAAAGTCGAGAGGATTCATCCTTTGCTCCTTTTATCGGACATAAAATCCGATGCCTCGTTCGAGAGTACATCCAAAATTCGATGGATGCACATTCTAAGTTGCATCTAGATGGGCCAGTCGTTGTCAAATTCGAGTTTGGAGAGTTACGCTGTTCTGATTACCCTGCTCTTATAATCTCGCTATTAGCGCGCCTCAGGGCTTGTAGCGAACATAATAAAAAGTACAAAAATGGCAAGGATCCTTATGAGAGCAAATACGAGTATCTCGAAAGTCATTTAGAATCTACCATCGGATACCTTCGGGTAGGAGATTATAATACTCGAGGAATGTCATATGTTGACGATGACGATTTGCCAAGTGCATTCAAGGCATGTGTGAGAGAATCCAGTGCGAGTTATAAAGAAGAAGATGACGCCGGTGGCAGTCATGGTCTTGGGAAGACGGTCGGTTTTGTGAATTCCGAATTAAACGCCGTATACTATTCAACGAAAACAGAAGACGACCAGACTTACGGAGAGGGCGTAATAAAGCTATCTGACCATAAATTAATTGACGCATCTGGTGCAGCTACGCATTATGAAGCAATTGCTTTTTATGATTCAGAAGGAGGAAATCGGCCAAATACTGGTGATCGTATTCCGGAAGTATTTCGAAGGACTGATCCTGGTACAGATGTTTTCGTCATCGGCATTGAACGCTCCGAGGAGGATATCTTGAAAATGAAGGAAGAGGCTCTTCGCAGTTTTTTCAAGGCCATTTATGAAGATAGGTTGGCCGTAGAGATTGACGGCGAGTATTTCTGTGCAGGGAACCTGGTTGAAAAGCTGGATGTCTATTTCCCTTCAGAGAAGTTTACTGATTTGGATTACGTCAGGACAAATACTCCGGAGATAGAGTTCAATCCCAGACCGTATCTTCTTGAAGCCTTGATGAACCAGAAATGCGACGAAGATCATTTAGTCATTGATTCCGATGAAGTCTTCCCGGAAAGATTCAAGTGTCTAGGTCACGCAGTTTTGTACATGTGGAAAAGCCAACGCATCAAATCTGAGGGATCCCGTGATAGCGTCGTGTATATGAGGAATAACTCGATGGCGATCGAGGTACAGCGCGGAAGGAATAATAAAGGATATTATGGCATTTTTGTCTGCGATGGAGTTGGCAGTAGGTATCTAAGAATCATGGAAAATGTAACTCATGATAAATGGGACGAAGACGAACTGCGGAATGTCCGGAGAGAGACGAAAACGCTAGCCATCAAAACTCGCCGGGAAGTGAAGGAATTTATTGCGGCTTGTGAAGAGCTGGTTTTCCCTCAGGAGCAGGATATTGAAAAGGAGATACTGTCTCTCAAGAAACACCGTCTGGGCACTTCTTCAAGCAAAGCGGAAGATAAGAGTGAGGAATTGTTGTGGCCGACTACCAATATTATTAAAGAGGAACAGGCAAAGAGAAAGGGTTCTTCTTCCGTAACGATATTGGAGACAAAGAAGGGCGGGAAGAAGAAAAAGAAGGATACTGGTTCAGTCATTCCTCCCGAAGTTACCGGTTCGGAAACTGGAGCAGGAGCAGGAAGTGATGGTGGCTCTGGAGGTGGTGGAACAGGTAAATCAGAAAGAGAGGGTAATCCAGAAAAGCCTACTTTACCTACCGTTGGAGGGGAAGGATTTACTCCAGGAGAATCTACTGAAGATAATGATAAAGGTAAACACATGACAGAAATAAAACTAGACGGTCGCAATCGTCGCTTGATCCCTCTTCATGATGGGGAGTTCGCTTGTAAGCTTGTCATCAGAGTGCCTCAAGACTATGAGTCATGTCGCCTGATTTTATCAGTTCAAGGTGTAGCCGGGCAGGTTCCTCTTGAACTGCGCCGCGTTTCTGCTGGTTGTAAGATATCTGGTCAAGATAACAATGAAATTGTTGGGTTCGACCTTCATAAGGACGTTGTGAATGAAGTTCGCTTCACTCCCGTCGAGAGTCTTAAGAACTACACGTTAATCATCAAGGCTTATGGAAATTAGAGAATCTGCGACATATCCCTATCCGATATGGGGATTGCACGGGGCTTATCTTAGTGATGACCCCGTAAAAGGCGCTCATACCGAGTCCGTTGATGGAGAAACAAACGTTCTTAATTTGCATTATGATGTTACTTGTCATGAATCAGGTATAGACAGGCTTATCTCCGAAGGGAAGGCTGTATATCAGTGCATTATCGAATGTTCGGCAACCTATTATTTGCAACATCACGAGTTTCAAACACCTTCGTTCGACATTGCCATACCACTTGAGAAGATATACAAGCGTTGTACTGTTAAAATTATTATTGTCGCATGTAAAGAAATCATAGGTTGTGATTTCCTCAATATCGATGAAGTATATGAGGGCTCTGTTGATTTTCCCAAAGGAGCAGTATTAGCCAGTATTGACGATTTCACTGTATCGCTACAGCAGAGCAACTCTGCGGCAGATTTGAGCATGATAATTCGCATTATGAGTTCTCAGGTCGATAATATCAAATACGACTTTTCTGGAGGGAGGATTATCGTGAAGATTCCTATTGATTATGATACACGGTATAATCGCGTTGAGGATTTATGTCCTGGTGTTGTAGAGGCATCGCTTGTATATTCCGCTCTTGTACAAGCAATTTATATGTTGCGGGAAGCCCCCGACAAGAATAGGGATTGGGTGTTTTACCTAACCCGTTATCTTGATGAGTTGAATGCTGATGGAACAATATCACTTCGTGACGATACTTATGAGTTGGAATATGAAGACATCTATGTCGTTGTGGATAAGCTTCTTAATAAGCCTATTCTTCGTGCTATAGATGATGCCAATAAGCAGCTTCCTTAAACAATGTCGTTTGCCATGAAACAAGGTATTTTTTTACCATCCTATGCGGATAATCTTCGGGTCAGTGTCGAAGAAAACCTGAAGTTCTACACTAATCCCGAGCATGACTGGAAGCAAGCTGCTGGTGACAATGTTCAGGAGCTTGATTTTGAACAGCCGGATCTATCGGGTATGATGGAATACGCAGAAACGAACAAAGCCGTGGACGATTTTTATGCGGCAAAAATCCTGTATGAAGCATATCGTGGCATTTTGACGCCACTTTTAGCCGCTCAGTCTCATTTCTGGCAGTATCTTTCCCATGTTGTCCTTTATCCATATATGAGAAAGCGCTGGCCCGAGATTAACAGTCCAGAATGCCGTGCGTCATACATATCCGAGCACTGGTTTTATGGGCAGGGCCCGATTCGTAACTGGCTGGAAGGCATGTATTGGTCCGTCCACAATACCGTTATCGAAAACGAGGATGGAACGTTGGACTATAAGTACACGAAACTCCTATTCTCTATTCAAAAGTTGAGGGACCGTGGTATTGCCGCAGCGACCTACATTTTTAGTAATCCTGTACTGGTTCGCGGTATTCTTGATTTTTATTTCGATGAACTGGATAAGGCAGAAAAGGGTGAGGATACGGTGTTTGATAAGTATTTTGAGTACCGTACTGACAAATGCATCCAGCTCATTAACAAGCTTGGCGGTGTTGTCGAACTCAGCATGCTTACCTCAGAGGATATTTATAATTTCCTGAAGGAAAACCGCGACGTAATCAAGAGTGTTGGTGATAGGAAAAAGGAGAAGAAACTAAGGGACGAAGCTCTGGCTTCTGCAGCCGCTGCGATTTCCAGCACAGCTCAACCACGGCCTTCAAAAAAACACAAACATAAAAAGCATAAGAAAAGATAACTATGGCAGAGAAAGTTGATTTTACGGGGGGAAGGAGACCAATAACATTTGTGGATCTCTTCGCTGGCGCCGGAGGCTTCAGTGAGGGGTTCTTACAATCATATACAGTAGATAAGTACTTTGATTTTATTCTTGCTAGTGATATCAGTCCGACTTGTGAGCTAACCCACAAAGCCAGATATAATGAACAACTCGGTCTCGCGACCGCCTTTATCAAGGAAGATATCATGAATGACAAATTCCTGGAGAAATTGCGAGCTAAAATTGGGGACCGCGAAGTCGATGTTGTTACCGGTGGCCCGAGCTGCCAGTCATTCAGCCTTTCAGGGCGTCGGCGCAAGAATGATAAGAGGGATAATCTATTTCTGCATTATATCAAAGTTATAAAGGCTCTGAAGCCCAAATACTTTGTAATGGAGAACGTTACTGGTCTTTTAACAAAGGATCAGGGGCGGTTCAAAGATGCTGTTAAAGAAGAGATTCGATCGATAATTGACGTTTCCGTCATTCCAGAGCTGATGGATTTTTTAGATACGATCCTAAGCAACGTGCCGGCACTACTGAAGAAGGGCATAATGCTTAAAATCCAGATGGAGTTGGAGGAAGGTAAAGAGTATTCTTCTTTAGAGAAACAGTATTTCGCTGTATTAGAGGAGCAATTCAAGATTATTACCAAGCAGCTCGATTTCAAGACTAGCAAAAGTGGTCGCAACATCAACACGATACGTCATGGACTCCGTTTATTGAGCCATTCTCTATCTAGAGAAAAGCTTCGTTACGCTATTATTCAGGAGAAGACTGCGTCCGATTTAGACAATGATACCTTTGCCTATCGAATGAATAAATTCATCGATTCACTTCAGGATGAGGCAATTATTAAAGAAATCAAAGAGGCGATTGAGAAAGAAGAAGGATTGAAGGATCTTCAGGAGGATGTTAAGGATTTTCAGGAACTTTTGGATTTATATCTTGCAACTCTGGATGAGGCCCTTCACGCGCTGGAACAGTATGCAACATTTTTCAAGTCGGTTGATATGCTAAACCGTCTTATTGAAGACATCCACCTCTATAGGGTTGACAATCCCATAGTGGTAAATTCCGCTGATTACGGCGTGCCACAAACACGTGAACGTGTGCTTTTTATCGGTGCTCGTAAAGATCAACGCCAGATTACTAGTATTCCGGCCACAGTTAGTCATGAGAATAGAGTGACTATCTATGAGGCTATTTCAGATTTGGATTTTATCGGTAACGGAGAAGAGATTAATACATACCGTCCGTATCATCGCATTCAGGATTTTGAGCCGTTGATCGTTAATCGTACTGCTGATAGTCGTCCTGAGGAAAACGGTGGCCAATCTTATGCAGAATGGAGCAAAGAGGGTCGCCTCCAGCATCGCTTTGAGATAAAGGGTCAACCTTTCTTTGTTAAGGATGAAGACGAACTAAAACATAAGAGGAAGAGACATTTGGCAGACCTTCAGAACCACAAAACCAGTAGACATAGTGAAATAGTCCAACAGCGTCTAGCGGCAATTGCACGTTTTGGTGCCTATACTCCAGAGTGCAAGGCATATCTTGAAGATAACGGGCTTTTTTCAAACAAGAGAAATTATACCGTCCTGAACCCTGCCGGACAGAGTCCTACAGTTGTAACTCTCCCAGATGACTTTATCCATTACGCAAGCCATCGCGCTCTAACAGTACGCGAAATGGCCCGTTTACAATCTTTTGATGACTCTTTTGTATTTCAAGGTAAAAGGACAACCGGAGGTGAGATGCGTAAGTTTGAGACACCGCAATATACTATGGTCGGAAATGCCGTTCCGCCTCTTATGGCCCGTGCAATTGGTAATGTAATACTTGAGAATATAGATTGATATGAGAGCCCTGACCGAACTGGAGGAGATGAATACAGAGTATCTTGACAAAAAAGGTATTCAGTACGTTTTGGTTTGCTTGACCCAGAACATTCTTCATCATGGGATCTTCGATGCGAAGGTTGCCTTACGTGAGTTACTCCAGAATACTGGTGTTCACGATTATTCTACGCAACAACCTGGAGAGAAGATATCAATAGATACTCATATCCTGACGTTCCAGAAGAACATAGAGGCCAGTTCATCAATGTATCGGGCTGGGACAAGGGGTGATGCGAGAATGTGGTTTGGAAGTGAGATCTATGACGTCGCACAGCCAAACGATATCTTTGCCATCATACCCCAAGAAGGCATTATCTATGTCCTCCCCATAAGTCATATGGATGTTGAGTATTGCTGTTCAACGTCTCTTCAAAACCCTGTTAAGACATTCTTCTTCAATTACTCTAAGAAATAGTCTCATTCGCAATGAAAAGAAACATAATTACCACAATGGTTGTCTTGATGGCTGTTGCTCTCAACGCTCAGAACGCTCACCTCAAGTTCAAAGGAATCCCCATCGACGGCGAATACAAGGCATTTGCCCAGCAGCTGGTTCAGAAAGGCTTCAAACAGATTGAATCATCTCCAGATGGCATTATCCTTACCGGTAACTTCATGGCAACTCCAGGCGTGATGGTGGTTGTCTATCCTGATCCAACCAGTAAATCTGTATCTGCTGTTTCCGCGTTGGTAGAGGCCGGAGACAACTGGCCGACCATCGAGGACAAATATTACGATGTTGTGGCCACTTACAAGGAGAAATACGGTGAGCCAAGCGAACATGTTGAGGAGTTCACAACAGATGTCCATAACGAGGATTTCTTTCGGAAAAATGCATTACATGACGGTCAGTGCAATTACAAATCGCTTTGGGAAGTTGAGGGAGGTCATATCGTCATCTCTCTAGCCTATTTTCAGTTCAAATACTATGTCGTATGCGCCTATGCAGACGAACAGAACGTAAAGGCTCTCCGAAAAACCATTATTGATGACATTTAACCAACAAGCTATTTTGGGAGGATTGTATGGAGCATTTCAGAATCGATCACGATAACCTCTTTCAAAAATACGATGCTATGGCTCTTCCCCGCACTGGCGAGAATCATTTGCGGGAAGTGATTAATAAGCTTGATAATGATTATGTCCTAAATGTAAATGAAGAGGACTATGTCAAGTATTTGATCGAGGATAACTCTCTGTATGTCCCTATAGTCCACTTTGATGAGGTTCGAATAGAGCCACGAAAGGTCCTTGTTGACGCCGAGTACTTGCCTCGGTACTGGATGGCAAATAAAGCCGTTGAGAGAACGGTGGTTCGGTATATCATCCCTGTCGAGGGGGATACAAACATTCTGAACTGCAGACCATCTACAATATTGTCGTCTGGAAGTGGACATTTCCATATCTCACATGGATGCGTCTATACCGACATCCTCGTTCTTGAGGAGGATTCGGAAAAGGTGAAACGGGAGTTTGAGAACAGGAAAGACAGCCTTGTAAAGATGCTTGGATTTCTTGAGAAGGATATCAGGGCATATAATAATTCCCTTCCTGAAACGATTCGCAGTATCTTTGCTGGCCGAAAGGAGAAGATCAAGCGTGACAACAGTTTCCTGACTGGTCTTGGGACACCGATAACAGCACACGCAGGTATCCCTCGTACCTACTCCGTTCCGACAGTCACCAAACGGTATCCGCAACCTGAAAATAGAGCCGTCGGTAAGGAGGTTGAGAATCTGACGCCAACGATGGATGCGCAGCGATATGCACAGATTTTAGATGCAATTCATACAGTCGGTAAAATGTATGAATCCTTCCCAAAGGTAACGAAAGGGATGGACGAAGAAACTCTTCGTGATTTATTTCTAACACAGATTCAAACAACTTTCAAGACAGAGTCAGCTACAGGAGAGGCATTCAACAAGAACGGGAAAACTGATATAATGGTTAAGTGTGGCGAGGGTATCGTCTTTATCGCTGAATGTAAGTTTTGGAAGGGGAAGCAAGTCTTCCTCGATGCAATCAGCCAGCTTTTAAGTTACCTCACCTGGAGAGACACTAAGGCAGCTTTATTGCTATTCGTTCGAGATACAACAATGACTGCGGCAGTAGATGGTGTCAGGGATAACATTGATATACACGCGAACTATAAAAGTACTGAAAAAGCAAATGACGAGACCTGGTTTAACTATAAGTTTTCAATGCCCAATGACCCTGATCGAGAAGTGTTCTTAGCTGTCCAACTTTTTGATTTCAGCGATAAATAGCAACGCCAATCTGTTTTACTTGCCCGATACACCAATTGGGGAAGAGTCTCGATTATTTCCATTCAGGAAATACCCACTATTATATTTATAATTGAACTGCCAAGGAAGCCTCGGCAGTTCAACGTTTCTTGGGTTTATCTCCTTCTTCCCCACCTAATCACTGGCGTAGTGACCATCTCCCGCGCCTTGCGGAAGCAACGGCGTGCCCAGAGGATGTCGTCCTCGTTCTTGTCGCGACCCCAGTTCTGGTCGGGGGCGGATCCTCCGCCTCCGCAGTTTTGCGCGAAGTTGGTGGCGGCATCAACGAAACCGGCGTAGAGAAGAAAGGCGGTCCGAAAGATATGACTGCTCTCCTCCTGCGAATATGACTGCTCTGTCACTCTGCTTTCTTCAGCGAAGACCCGTGCAACTCTTCCGGGAACCATCTTCTCATAGCGTTTCCCATCTATAGTGAAACCCCAAGGGAAAAGGTAATACTTCCCTTCATCGGATAGCGCAAATGCGACGCGCTCCGCTGGAGTCATCTGTCCGTATCTGTTCTCCGGACGCATCTTCTTCCAGGTCTCCTGGATCCGGGACGGCGTCAACTCACGACCGATAACGGATGACTTATAGACGGAGTTCCCACTCTGAATCGTGTACCCTCGAACAGTCACTGAGGCATCCATCTTCAGTTTGACGGTATATCCTTTGGCTTCCAGCGCAGCGGTATACTTCTCCCAGGAGAAGGCCGACATTCCTGACAGAACCGCGAGGCAATCTTTTTTGATGCGGGCCTTGTTCTCCTCGAACCTTTCCTTCGTGCGTTTCCAGCCGCGCAGGCGATTGACCTCCTCGGCGGCAGTCTTGGCCCGGATGCCGATAAGGTGGTCGCTGTTCAGGCAGGTATCCATATCGACGCGGTTGCAGTCGAGATGGAGGTGAGGGGTTCCGGACTTGCTGTCCGGATGAAGCGTGATGATGTACT
>JAGCYZ010000054.1 GCA_017960545.1 Bacteroidales bacterium | reverse complement strand
ACACGGAATAACAAATAATGATTCTCCGCTTTGCGACAAACGAAGTGGTGGGTTCGGATCAACAGGAGAATGATTATGATAAAATACGATGCCCAAAAAATAGATTACCATCTCGCAAAGTCCGCAACAGCAAAGACATTATGCAAGTACTACTTCCTGTCAGGATTCACAGCCAAGCTCGCCGGAACCGAGCGCGGAATCACCGAGCCTACTCCTACCTTCTCAGCCTGCTTCGGCCAGGCATTCCTTGAGCTCCACCCTACAAAGTATGCCGAGGAGCTCGTTAAGAGAATGGAGCAGAGCGGCGCAAAGGCTTACCTTGTCAACACCGGCTGGAACGGAACAGGCAAGCGCATCTCCATCCGCGACACCCGTGGAATCATCGACGCCATCCTTGACGGATCTATCGACAAGGCTCCTACCAAGAACATCCCTTACTTCAACTTCGAGGTTCCTACCGAGCTCAAGGGCGTTGACACCGGCATCCTTGATCCTCGCGACACCTACGCAGATCCTTCAGTATGGGAGGAGAAGGCAAAGGATCTTTCAGGACGCTTCATCAAGAACTTCCACAAATATGAGAGCAACGAAGCCGGAAAGGCCCTTGTAGCCGCCGGTCCCCAGCTCGACTAATTATTTGTAAAAATACTCTTGGGAGGACGGCCCCTGCAGGCCGTCCTCCTTTGTTTTATCCGTGTTAAACGTTTGTCAATTAGGGAACACGGATGGTGTTCCGTACCTTGGTCCCGGATTTAAACTTATTGAACTATGAACACTATCCTGACTCCTGAAAAGTATGGAGAACTGAAAAACCGCTACCCGCGCTTCAATGAACCGTGGTCGCAGGAAGAGACTGAGTATCTGCGTGAAATGGCAGAGATGGATTACCCGCACAGCCAGATGGCAACCGAACTTGAGCGGTCTCCCAATTCCATCAAGATGAAGCTCAAGGCCCTGGGCCTTTACATCCCCAAGCCTTCCCCCAAGCCCTGGACGGAAGAAGATGACCGGCGCCTGGTGGCCCTTTACCTGGAGGACTACTCCTTCAGTGACCTCGCCTGCATCTTCAGCCGCTCTGAGAACGCAATCATCTCCCGTCTCGTCCGCCTCCGTGCCGGCCTCCGCCCCGCCTCCCCTGACACCCCCTGCCCCGCGCCTGAGTAGGGGCTTCTCCTGACTGCGCCACTGCTGCCTTTCTTTTGAAGGTCTGCAGGCGACTCTTTTGTAAGTTACTGTTTTTCAGATAGTTGCAAAACGCCCGCCCGCAGGCTCGGCAAAAAAGAAGGGGGTCTGCAGGGCGGTCATTTGTAAGTATCTGTCCCTCAGTATTTTACAAAAAGCGTCCCCGCAGGCCTCCAAATACAAATGACTTATTATGAGAATTACTTCATTCTCCGATCCTTTCAATGGGAAGGAAGGAGTCTATATGATAACGTTGGACCACCTGGAAAGACAATTGCTTTTCAGGTCGGATAAAGACTATGTATTTGGGGTGAACACCCTTGCTATCGGAACATTGAAATTCAAGGTGTTCCTTCTGTGTTACGTCCTGATGGATAATCACCTGCATATTCTGGTGAGAGGGCGTTACAGTGAGTGTCTGTCATATTATCGCTGGATAGTCCACAGACTGACTCTAATGCTGTCAAGAGAGTATGGTGTACGCGGCCTGCTGAAGCAGGATGCCGCGGATGTCCAGGCAGTGCTTGATCCTCAGGCGCTCCTAAACGAAGTAGCTTATTTGCTGAGGAACAGTTATAAAGCTCGTATTGACAGTCCGTTCAACTACAGATGGACCCCATCGGAAGTTTATTTCAACCCTTACCTGGAATTGATGAGAGGAGAGTCTTTCTCCGGCTCAGAGGCCGCAAAAATCCTACTTGGCACCCACACGGACATACCTCCCTATTGGGAACATCATCAAGGGAGAATCCTTAACAAGTGTTTTATAGATTATCCCTTTGTGGAGCGTGTGGTGGGAAATGGTCTGGCTTTATTCGACCGTGTCAGGAAATATGACCTGGAATCTTCCTTGGCTTTGACTCATGGAATTGAAGAACGAATATCTTTTACAGATTCAGAAATGCAGGAAAAGATTCTGGTCATTTGCAGGCATGAACTCCACGTTGAGTCTCCCCATCAGTTACCGCGTAAAGACTTGCTCCATCTTGCCCGCACCATTGCAAAACGGTTCGCCTGTCCGCCAAAACAAATCTCCAGGCTTCTGGGAATAGATCAGTCAGTGCTTGATACTGTTCTTTGATTTCAGTATCCACGATTTCGGAAAGGTAGGCGTTGGGGATGTGGGGAGGAATGAGTATCTTTACGGTGTTATGAAGAAGGTGAAGATTACGGCAGTAAGGCAGACGGTGTACCGCGATCTGATGGAACGGTACGAGAATCCCATCCAGCATACCTGCGATGTGCGGGAGGGAGACAGCTGGATTTCTGAGGACGGAGAGCGCCCTGACGGGCTGTGCCCGTCGGCGTGGGACTCGATGCGCCCGTTTGTACAGGCGCTCGCCCGCGGGGAGGGCAACTTCTACGACGGCTGGATGCAAAACCCTTACAGCGCGATGATCAGCTGCAACGACGGCTTCCGTCCCTTCTCATTCTACCTTGAAACAATAGACTGACGCCAAGGTGCAGCCAGGGTGTATGCCTGAAGGGAGCTTTCGGCGTCAAGCCTGCATTGTCGCTTCCTTCAGGCATACACCCTGGCTGCGCAATGGGGGATGTTTGATTTTTAAGAGAAGTTGAGTATCTTTATAAGTTGAATCGGACTATTAACTAACAAAACTTACAGATATGATTGCAGCAATTATTATCATCGCCCTTTTGGTGATATTGGTTTCCTGGTTTATCAAGGTTCAGAGGGACCTTGTGGGAAAAGACGAAATGTGCCAGAACGCTATGAGCCAGATCGGCGTTCAGCAGAACAGCCGCTGGGATGCGCTTACCGCACTGGTGGAACTTGTTAAGTCCTACAACGAGCACGAGTACAAGACCCTCAAGGATGTAATTGCAATGCGTAAGCAGATCACCGGTACCAGCTCCGCAGCCGATGCAAACGCTCAGGAAGCGGCAATAGCCGGCGCCATCCGCCAGATTAACGTAGTTGCCGAGCAGTATCCTGACCTGAAGGCCAACGAGAACTACGCCAAGACAATGGACAGCGTGAACGTATATGAGAATCAGGTCCGCCTGAGCCGTATGACTTACAACGACACCGTTACCAAGTTCAACAAAGTTGTCCGTCAGTTCCCTGAGTCAATAGTGGCCAACATCCTTCACTTCAGTGTAAAGGACTACCTCCAGGAGCCCCAGGGCAAGACCGACATGCCTTCAATGGCAATCTAAGGCACTGTAATGAAACGATTTCTGCTAGCTGTTGCAGCGGCCCTTGCGATGGCCGCCGCCGCGTATGCCGACAATTCCGTCAACGAACTCCGGGTCACGGTCACACTGGCCCAGGACGGCTCGGCTTTTTTCCAGGAGTACTGGGATGTGAAGGCTGAGTCCGGCACCGAGCTGTACATAGCCCGCGAGGACCTTCGCGAGATGAGGATCTCGGACCTGTCCGTATCAGACGAGACGGGCAGGCAGTTCACGGTGCTTGGCAGTTGGAACATCAATGCGAGCAGGAGGGAGAAGGAGGGCAAGTGCGGCCTGTACAGCACCCAGTCCGGAACTGAGATCTGCTGGGGATTCGGAGATTACGGCAACCATACCTTCAATGTATCTTACAGGATAAGCAACGTGGTTGAATCTTACGACGACTACGATTCGTTCCACTTCCAGGTCGTTACAGAAGGCATCGCCCCAAAGAAAGTAAGCGTGGCCATAATTGCCCCTCAGGCCCTTAACGAAGACAACTCCCGCATCTGGGGCTTCGGCTTCGACGGAGAGATAGGCTACGACGAAGGCGTAGTCACAGCCAAGAACAACAAAAGGCTGGGCAATTACAATTCCGTGATAGAGCTCATCCGCTTTGACAAAGGCATCTTCACCCCCACAGTACAGAGGAGCGGCAGCTTTGACAGCGTCCTTGAAAGGGCTATGGAAGGTGCCGACTTCAGCGAGGAGGATGACCTTTTCGGGAAGATATTCGCCATTATCACAACCGTTTTCATGGGATTGGCTTTCCTGCTGCCCATCTTCTTCAACGTAAAGGCAAATGCCCGCAGGAAGCGCAAGAAGCTCTTTGGAATGAATGACAAGGATGTTCCCTGGAACAGGGACGTCCCGTTCAACGCAGACATTGTTGAATCGTTCACCGTTGCCAACGACCTTGGCTTTGGCGATAAGAACGGCAACATCGCCTCCGCCATCATAACCCGGATGATTTACAAGAACGTGCTCTGGGCACAGAAGGATGCGGACGGCAACATAATAATGGGATTCAACTGCGGCGAAGAGCTCACCGGAGACGAGTGGGCTGATTCCGCAAAACGCCTTTACAGGCTTCTGTACACCGCATCCGGAGAAGACCATATCCTCCAGCCCAATGAATTCTCCAACTGGGCCGGAATGAACAAGCAGCAGTTCTACAACTGGAGCAATGACATAGGCACTGACGGCCGCAAGAGGCTTGACGCCAATTCCCTGGCATCGCGCTCGATGTGGGGCAGTTCCCTGCTCTATTCCGACAAGGGAAAGGAAGAGGCCAGGAAGCTCTTCGGCTTCCGCCGTTTCCTGCAGGATTTCACCCTGATTGGAGAGCGCAGCACCCCTGAGGTAACCCTGTGGCAGGATTATATGGTATTCGCCGCCCTGTTTGGAATTGCGGACAAGGTGGCCAAGGAGCTGCAGGAGATCAATCCTACCCTTTACGAACAGCTTGTACCGATGGGATCCGCCACTATAACTCCGGTGGATACCTACAACCTCTCCAATATGCTGTCACGCAATATCGAGAACGCACGCGCCGCCCAGCAGGCCGCGCTCGAAAGGAGCGCGCGCAGCGCCGGCGGCTATGGCGGCCACACCTCCATCGGAGGCGGCGGAGGTTTCCACGGAGGCGGCCACGGCGGCTTCAGATAGTCTCCAGACGCTTATGTACGAATGGGATTCCAGCATACAGTTCCTTTCGGGAGTGGGGCCTAAAAGGGCCTCACTCCTGCAAAAGGAACTGGGCGTGGAGACCATCTCAGACCTGTTGCACCTGTATCCCTTCCGCTATATAGACCGCAGCAGATACACCCTGATAGCGGATATCCATCCGGACCTGGCCTGGGTCCAGGTCAAGGCCCGCGTAGCCAGCCGCAACCTGATAAACATAAAGCACCTGAGCGTGATGATAGAGGATGAAAGCGGCCGGATGGAGATTGTTTTCTTCAAGGGGAACAAATATATCTTTGACAAGCTGGTCCCAGGAAACGAGTTTGTCTTCTTTGGCAAGCCGTCCCTATTCAACGGGAAGATCAACATGGTGCATCCGGAGATAGACGCTCCGGGTTCCGTGACAGCCCAGGGCACCCTCACCGGAGTCTATCCCAGTACCGAGAAACTGAAGAACGGCGGCATCACGGGAAAAGTGATGCTGAAGTTGATGTCAAACGCCCTGGATGCAGGTCTTCCGAATATGGAAGAAACCCTCCCGGAATATGTAATCAAGCAGAACGGCCTTGCGCCGCTTCGCTTCGCCCTGCAGAACATCCATTTCCCAAAGGACCAGGATTCCCTGGCCAAGGCCACTTACAGGCTTAAGTTCGAGGAGCTGTTCTTCCTTCAGCTGAGCCTCCTGAAGCAGAAATACGTGCGCAGCCGCGCAGAAAACGGCATCCTTATGCCAAAGGTGGGCAAAGACTTCAACGACTGCTTCAACGCCCTCCCCTTTGACCTTACAGGCGCCCAGAAGCGCGTCATCAAGGAGATCCGCGCGGACCTGACCAGCGGCAGCCAGATGAACCGTCTCCTGCAGGGAGACGTGGGATCCGGCAAGACAATGGTGGCAGTGCTGTCTTCGCTTATTGCCGTGGGCAACGGCTATCAGTCCTGCATAATGGCTCCGACTGAAGTCCTGGCGCAGCAGCATTATGCCAATATCTCCAAATACCTGGCGCCCACGTCCGTGCAATGCGCCCTGCTCACAGGCAGTACAACTGCCAAGGAGCGCAGGCGCATCCACGAAGGGCTGCAGGACGGCAGCATCGGCATCCTGGTGGGCACGCACGCGCTCATTGAGGACGTGGTGCAGTTCAAGAGCCTTGGCCTGGCCATAATTGACGAGCAGCACAGGTTCGGGGTTGACCAGAGGTCCAGGCTTTGGGCCAAGGGCGCCCAGGGCCGCCCTCCGCACGTGCTCATAATGACCGCCACTCCAATCCCCCGCACCCTGGCAATGACCCTGTACGGAGACCTTGACGTCAGCGTCCTGGACGAGATGCCACCCGGCCGCAAGCCTGTCCAGACCCTGCAGATAGGCCAGAACAAGAGGATGCAGCTGTATAATTTCATGAAGCAGGAGATTGCCAGGGGAAGGCAGGTATTCATAGTCTATCCTCTCATTTTCGAGAGCGAAAAGATGGACCTGAAGAATCTCCAGAACGGATATGAGGACATTGTACGGAACTTCCCTTTCCCGCCGTACAAGGTTGCCATAGTGCACGGTCAGCAGTCCAACGAGGAAAAGAACTTCAATATGGCCGCCTTCGTGGCCGGAAGGGCCAACATACTGGTATCCACCACCGTCATCGAGGTTGGTGTTGACGTTCCCAACGCATCGGTAATGGTAATTGAGAATGCGGAGCGCTTCGGCCTGAGCCAGCTGCACCAGCTGCGCGGACGCGTCGGCAGGGGCGCTGACCAGTCATTCTGCATCCTTATGAAAGATGTCAAGCTGAGCCGGGAATCACAGAAGAGGATAGACCTGCTGTGTTCCACCGACAACGGCTTTGAGATAGCAGAGGAAGATATGAAGATGCGCGGCCCCGGAGACCTGGAGGGCACGCAGCAGAGCGGGCTGCCCATTGCCCTGAACATAGCGTCGCTGTCCAAGGACAGCCTCCTGCTAGCCCAGGCAAGGGACTACGCCCAGAAAGTGCTTGATACGGACCCCGGCCTGGAATTCCCCGTGAACCGTCTCCTTGCCGCGGAACTCCGCAAAGACAAATACAACATAAAAGATTACAGTAAAATCAGTTGATACGATGAAAACCACCAAATTCCTTTCAAGCCTGCTCATTATTGTCGCTTGTGCACTCGCGGGATACTTTGCAGGTACCTTAATTGGAAAAGCCATGAACAAAAAAGAAAAAGAGCAAAGCGCCGCAGGTTACATAGGCCAGTCCGACATCACCCTAACAGACGGGGTTATGACACCGGAGGCCCTCCTGTCAATGGGCCGTCTCTCAGACCCTCAACTCAGCCCGGACGGAAAGAAGATCCTTTACGGCGTATCCTACACCTCCATAGCGGAGAACAGGAGCTGCCGCAACCTTTTCCTCTGTGACACTGACGGCAGGAACAAGGTCCAGCTTACGCGCTACGCCAAAAGCGTAAGCAACGCCCGCTGGAGCAATGACGGAAAGAGCATCTTCTTCATCCAGGACGGCCAGATGTGGAAGGCGCCCCTGAATGGCAACAAACTTGGCAAGAAGGAGCAGATAAGCGATATCCCCAACGGGATAAGCGAGTTCAAGCTCTCCCCTGACCAGTCAAGCGTGATTTTCATCACCACCGGGCCGGGACCGGTAAAGACCCCCAAGGATATGGATCCCGCACTGGACAAGGCCAGGGCATATTCCACGGAAGACCTGATGTACCGCCACTGGGACCACTGGGTTACTGAAATCCCCCGTTCCTATGTATCTACAACCGTAAACGGAAAGATCACTATGGACAACTCCTTTGACATCCTGGGAGACGAGCCATACGAGCTGCCTACCGAGCCTTTCGGCGGAGCGGAACAGCTGGACTGGGCTCCGGACGGAAGGCACATCGCCTACAGCTGCCGCAAGAAGACCGGAAAGGATTACGCCTTCTCCACAGACACGGAGATCTACATCTTTGACGTACTGACCGGCTCAACCACCCGCATCCCTATGGACGGCGGATACGACACGGATCCCGTATGGAGCCACGACGGCACCAAACTGGCCTGGATCTCAATGGCAAGGGACGGCTACGAAGCCGACCAGCAAAGACTTCTGGTCTGCGACATCTCCTTTGGAACGGCTGCCGAAGGCCAGAATGCAGATGTTTACATCAAAGACATCCGCCAGCTCTGTGCAAGCCTTGACCGCGACGTGGCAGGCCCGGTCTGGGCTCCTGACGACAAGCACATTATCTTCAACGCCCTCACGGAAGGACTGCAGGCAATCTTCATCGTGGACATCGACACCGACGCCCTTGCAAGGATCACTCCCGACGACTGGTACTACGACTTCGATTCCCCGTTCGCATACATTGCCGGCGGGAACACCGTCAATCTGCTTACCAGCTACACCAGCCTCAACTTCCCTACCGAACTGGTATCCGTACGCTTCAACAGCGACTACAGCTGCTCATTCGAGCGCATAACCAGGGAGAACGAGCATATTTTCACCCAGCTGACAGACCCCAAGAGCGAGAGCGTATGGATTGAGACCGTGGACGGCCAGCAGATGCAGGCCTGGGTGCTCTATCCTCCCAAGTTCAATCCTGCCAACAAATATCCGGCAATAGAGATTGTGCTGGGCGGCCCCCAGAGCTCCAATTCCCAGAGATGGAGCTACCGCTGGTGCTACCGCCTGATGGCGGAGCAGGGCTACATTGTCATTATGCCCAACCGCCGCGGCACAACCTCCAGCGGACAGGAATGGAAGGAGGAGATAAGCGGAGACTACATAGGACTTAACATGCAGGACTACCTGAGCGCCGCCCGCTACATAAAGTCTAGGCCGTACGTGGACAAACTTGCCTGCGTGGGTGCTTCCTACGGCGGATACTCTTCATATTATCTGTCCGGAATCCACGAGAATACGTTCGACTGCTTCATAGCCCACGCCGGAATCTTTGACGAAGCGGAGCTCTACTACACCACGGAGGAGATGTGGTTCCCCGAGTGGGACAACGGCGGTCTTGGACGCGGCTACCTGAGCGGCTCACCCTGGAGCGGATATGACGAGGCGGAGCGTCACTACGCCAATTCCCCGCTCAAGAACGTGGACAAATGGAACAAGCCAATCCTCTGCATCCACGGAGAAAAAGACTACCGCATCCCTTATACCCAGGGCATGGCAGCGTTCAATACAGCCCAGATGATGGGGGTTCCTTCCAAGCTGGTAGTGTTCCCTGACGAAAATCATTGGATACTTCAACCGCAAAATTCACTATATTGGCACAGAATTGTCTATGATTGGCTGGACCAATGGATGAAATAGGATGAAAAAACTTCAACTAATAATCATTTTAGCCGCAGCAACGGCCCTCTGGGGCTGTTCCAACACCAGCAAGACCCAGTTCGTTCCCTTGCCGGTGCTGGACCTGGTCCCCATTACACAGGCGGAAGTGATACCTTCCTCAAGGTTCAGCGCCACAACGGAGACCCTCCTGGGCGGAGACTTTGATTTTGACGCGTTCAAGGCCCTCAGGAGCCGCCAGTCAATATGCCTTTCTCCGTTCAGCCTTGGCGCCGCACTCTCAATGGCGGCGGAAGGCGCCTCCGGAGCCACGGCGGAGCAGATGTGGAAGGTCCTTGGCAAGGAATACAGCAAGGCTCCGGAAGCCAGCACCGTCAAGGTGGCCAATTCCGTATGGGTCAACAAGCAGATAAGCATACTGCCTGATTTCAAGAAAACCATCCAGAGCAAATACAACTCAGAGGTTTACAACAGGGATTTCAGCCAGAAGAGTGCGGTAGCCGACATCAACAGGTGGTGTTCCCGCAACACAAACGGAAAGATTCCGTCAATATTGGACAGGATGGAACCAGGGCTGCAGCTGATGCTCCTGAACGCCGTTTACTTCTATGACAAGTGGGAAAAGCCTTTCTCCCGCACGGACAAGGCGCCGTTCACGCGCCTTGACGGTTCTGTGCAGCAGGTTGACATGATGCACCAGACAGAGCGTCTGCGCTACTGCCAGAACGATTTCTTCCAGATCCTGGAACTCCCATACCAGAGCGGCGACATTGAGATGTACGTGCTGCTCCCGCGTCCTGGCGTAGCCCTGGACGACGCCGCAGCCACTCTCAGCACTTCGCGATGGGAGGGCTGGCGCAAGGAACTTCGCACGCAGAGGGTGAGAGTGAGCATGCCCAAGTTCAGGCTCGAGTGCGAGATGGACCTCACCGGAATGCTCCGGGATATGGGAATGAGCCTGGCCTTCGGGAACAGTGCGGACTTCTCAAAACTGTCCTCCACTTCACTCTGCATAGACTTTGTAAAGCAAAAGACTTACATTGACGTCAATGAAGAAGGAACCGAGGCCGCTGCTGTAACCGGCATTGGAATGCGCACTACTGCAGTAGCCCCGGATGTCACGATCGACTTTACCGCCGACCATCCTTTCTTCTATATCATCCGCTCCGATTCCACGGGAGACATCCTGTTCATCGGGCAGGTGACAAATCTTTAGAGAATCCTGGAGAGGATCTTTATCTGGTCTCCTGAATCGTCCAGGAGGAACATTGCCGGAATGCGCACTGTTCTTCCTGTACTTGTATCGTGGGAGTGGCAGCAGAGCAGCAGCCTGCCGTCAAAGGTGCGGAAGATCATTCCGTGTCCGTAGTTGGGAGGGGTGATGGGGTCCGGTATCTGCACCCACGGGCCGTCGAGGGTTCCGCTCTCGGAATAAGCCACTCCCTGGGTGTAGTCATCGTAACGCCAGCTGGTCCATATCATCCCAAGCTTTCCGGTCTGGGTACGGAAGGCATAAGGGCCGTCTGTAACCTTATTGGGAATGTCATTGCCATTATTGTCCTTCTCCCGGCTCCAAGGGGAATCAAAGGCACGGAAAAGGGTGGTACGGCCGCCATATGTGCCGGAGAAGTCCGGTTTCAGGTGGATCTTCTCTACAGTGCCGTTCCAGTTCTGCAGCCATTCGTGGCAGAAAATCATATACGGCATACCGTCAGAATCAATGAACAGAGTGGCGTCCAGGGTGGGCTGGTTGTCCGGCAGATAGGTCTCGTCTCCGCCAGGAACCGGGACATAGGGGCCCTCGGGATTGTCGCTCACCAGAATATGGCAGGCACGGCGGGGAATGTTGTTTCCGCGGTAGCTGTCAATTTGCACGGAATTGTTGGTGAAGGTGGCAAAATAGTAGTACTTGCCGTTGTACTTGTGGATTTCAGCCGCCCAGATCTGGGGGTTGGCGCCCATCCAGGAACGGGGGTTGGGCTGGGCTACGGTCATAGGGCCGTCCCATACCAGCAGGTCCTTGCTCTTCCAGAGGCGTCCGCCGGTTCCGGTCATATAATAGGTCTTGGTGGCATCGTCCGCCAGGATGAAAGGATCGCTGAGCTGGATCTTGTCAACCGTGGTGTAGCGGTGGGCTCCGATGGTCAGGGTGCCTCCCTTGAGAAGCGGGGAACTCAGGTTGACCTTGATATCCCCTACTGAGCCGTCCAGCTGGATGTAAGCCAACAGACGGCCGTGATATGCCCTCTGGGTGTTATCTGTCCAGATACCCATATCGGTATTGTTGCCGGATTCAAGGCCGAGGAGCCTTCCGGGGCCGGTTACACGGCAGGTAATCTCATTGTCAGCCAGTTTCACAAGGACGCCGTTCTCGTCAACAATCTCTATGGCAACCTGAACCACGGCGCCTGCCTCGGCATCCAGGTCCGGCTTGTCCGCAACGGCCTTGAGGCCGTAAGGACGTCCGGAAGTAAGGATGGAATACTCAGACTCCACTATTGTGCCGGATGCATCCATTCCCTGAGCCTTGAGCTCACCCGGTTCGTAGGGGATGTCCCAGGAAATGACACCTGTCTGATACTCGTACGGTTTGAGCTGCCCCACTACCCTGCCGTTGAGCAACAGGCGGGCCTGGGGGGAATTGGTGTAGCAGGAAACCCTGATGTTGTCCCCCTGCTCGTAGTTCCAAAGGTCGAAGGCGCTGACATTTGCGCGTGCGCCTCCCCTGCCCTGGACGGCAGCCTGGGCAGCAGGGACTACCGATGTTCCGATGTAGGTGAAAGGAACTTCGCTCCAGAGGGCCTGACGGAAGAATCCGCCCGGCTTGAGGTTGTTGGCGAAGTCAATCAGGCCGGTTCCCATACCGCGTGAAGGCCAGGCGTTGGACTCTCCAAGGTAGTCGGCTCCTGTCCATATATACTGACCGAAGATGTGCTCGTTCTCCTGGACAGCCCTCCAGCTGCTGAGGCCGTGACCGGTCTCGGATCCGTAGAGTATCCTGTCAGGATATGCCTCGTGGTCAGTGACATAGCGGTTCTCAGTATAGTTGTATCCCACAACGTCCACCGCCTGGGGGTATGTGGTCTGGTTGGACATCACTACACCGGCGAGTGCTCCGGTAACGGGGCGGGAGGTATCAACGGCGCGGACGTATCCGGCAAGCCTTTCGGCTATTTCGCCGATGCGCATAGCGCTGGGGGCATCGGGCTTGTAGCCTCCGGAAACCGGCTGGCTGATGGCTGAACCGTCACCGTCAAGGATGGGGTGTGAGTAAGGGTCGTTGGGATAGTCCACTTCGTTTCCGATGCTCCACATAAAGACGGAGACGTGGTTGCGGTCTCGCTTCACCATAGAGGTGATATCCTGCTCGCACCAGTCATAGAAGAAGTCATAGGTTCCCTGATGGCCGGGGGTTCCGCGGTTCCATCCGGATATCCACTTGTTCTTGGGGAATTCCCACTCGTCATAGGCTTCGTCCAGTACAAGGAGGCCTATCTTGTCGCAGACATCGTAGAAGTCTGGGTTCTGGGGGTTGTGGCTGGTACGGATGCTGTTGACGCCCATATTCTTGAGCACCTTGAGCCTGGTCTCCCAAACCTCAGGAGGCACTGCCGCGCCAAGGACTCCTGCGTCGTGGTGCAGGCAGACACCCTTGATCTTCATCCAGCGGCCGTTGAGGGCGAAGCCCTTGTTGGCGTCGAACGCCAGGGAACGGATTCCGGCGTTGATCACGGTACGGTCCAGAACCTTGCCGGAAGCCTCTATGGAGACTTCAAGGGTGTAGAGGTACGGATCCTCCAGGGACCAGAGATGAGGGTTGGCCACCCTAACGTCCACCTTCTGCTTTGCAACAGCCTTGGCGGAGGCTTTGCCAACCACCTTGCCGGCAGCGTCCTTGATGTTCACCACAACCTTGGCATTCTGGTTACCCAGGCCTTCTATCTCAGTATCTACTGTGACGGTAGCCTGCCTGTTGGTCAGCTTGGAGGTCTGATATCCCACTCCCCAGAGGGCGAAGTGGGTCTGCCCGGCGCGGACCAGCCACACGTTGCGGTAGATTCCGGAGCCGGTATACCAGCGGGAGTCCGCATCCTGGCTGTGGTCCACGCGGACCGCAAGGACGTTGTCCCCGTTCTTGTTAAGGTATGGGGTCATATCGTACATGAAGGAGACGTAACCGTTGGGGCGGGAGCCCAGCAGATGCCCGTTCAGATAGACTGAACTGCGGTTATAGACGCCTTCGAAGTAAATATAGGCAAGTTCGGAGTTGACCTGCCTTCCCTGGAAGTGTTTTCTGTACCATCCGATTCCGCCAGGCAGATATCCCTGGCAGCTGGCATTGTCCGGAGAAAGGAGCTGCTTTACGGACCAGTCGTGGGGGAGGGTCACCGCTTGCCAGCGGGAATCGTCAAATTGGGGATCCTGGGCGTTCTCAACGTCCGAGAGGATGAATCTCCAGCCATCATTGAACTTTGCGGCATTGCCGAATGATGTCTGGGCGTGCACACTTAAGCTGGTAGCCAGGGCCAGAAGGCAGGCGGCCATTCCTGTAATCAATCTCTTCATATTACGGGTAATTAGTTTTAGTCCTGATTAATGGGTTAGGAACGTGATTTGTACCCCCTAGGCGAATCGAACGCCTATCACAGGAACCGGAATCCTGAATTTTATCCATTAAACTAAGGGGGCGTCCGGAATACAAAAGTATAAAAAAAAGCGTATATTTGAAAGTTATGAAAACAGCTTACATTTTCCCTGGTCAGGGCTCTCAGTTCCCCGGAATGGGCAAGGACCTGTACGACAGTTCCGCACAGGCAAGGGCCTTTTTCAAGAAGGCAGACGAGATCCTTGGCTTTGACATATCAGAAATAATGTTCAACGGAACGGACGAGCAGCTCAAGGAGACAAAGGTCACCCAGCCCGCCGTGTTCCTTCATTCAGTAATATCCGCGCTTTGCCTGCCGGATTTCAGGCCGGATATGGCAGCAGGCCATTCGCTTGGAGAATTCAGCGCCCTGGCGGCCGCCGGCGCCATTGAATTCGAAGATGCGCTCAGGCTCGTGGCCATCCGCGCGCAGCAGATGCAGCTCTGCTGCGACAAGGTGCCTGGCACTATGGCCGCCATCATAGGCCTTGAAGACAAGGTGGTGGAAGATATCTGCGCCAGGTCCGAAGGCCTTGTGATCCCTGCCAACTACAACTGCGACGGCCAGGTGGTAATCTCAGGCGAGAAAGCCGCGGTGGAGGCCGCCTGCGCTCAGTTCCTGGAAGCGGGAGCAAAGCGCGCGCTTCCGCTCAGCGTCAGCGGCGCCTTCCACTCCCCTCTTATGGAGCCCGCCCGCGCAAAGCTTGGCGAGGCCATTGAGGCAACCGCCTTCAAGGAGCCTTCCTGCCCTGTATATCAGAATGTTACCGCAAAGGCGGAGACCGATCCCGTGGTAATAAAGGACAACCTGCTTAAACAACTGACTTCACCGGTAAGATGGACACAGACCATCCGCAATATGAGGGCGGACGGAGCTGAAGAATTTATAGAACTGGGACCCGGGACTGTCCTCCAGGGCCTCTTAAGACGTATCAAGTAACATGAACCTTAAAGACCAGAAGTACGCTCACTTCTACCTTGTGCAAGAGATGATGGGTACTGTTGAGACAGTACGCAAATTCGATCCCGCCTGTGCCTCTTTCGTGGCAAAGGCCGCCGGCAAGTCCGGCAGGCTCTTCTTCTCAGGAGAAGGATCCAGCCGCATCATGCCATCCAAGAACGCCGCCCGCAGGTCAAAGACCTGGGGCCTTGACCTCAACGTCCAGACCGAAGGCTCTCATCAGGCACTGGAATATGACCTCTCAAAATATACCGTTCTCCTGGCTTCCAATTCCGGACGTACAAAGGAAACCCTCCTGCTGGCGAACAAACTCAAGGAGACGGCACACAAGGACTTCTACGGTCTTACCGCCAATGAGGGCACTCCCCTGGAGGCTGCCTGCTGCAAGAGCCATATCCTGCAGTGCGGATGGGAAAATGCAGTAGCCGCCACCAAGAGCGTGGTGGAGCAGGCCCTTTTCTGCGACTCCATTATCTGGGAACTCGCTGGGAAAGACATCAAACCTGCCCTTAAGGCTCTTCCCGAGCAACTTGAGGCGGCCCTTACCCTTCCTGTACCCACTCAGATAGTCGATTGGGCAAGGGAGGCAAAGACCATCTACTTTGCCGGAATGAATGACGGCGTGGCAGAGGAACTCACCCTCAAGACCAATGAAATCACCCGCCGCAAGAGCGACTTCCTGGAGGGAACCTACGCGCTTCACGGACCGGAGGAAGTTATGCAGGATGGAGATATCGTATTCGTTGTCAATCCCATAGAGAGCGAGTACCAGAAGTACAAGACCGTATTCGAGGGCGCACACGTCCACGTTGTGGCCATTGATACAAAACCCACTCCTTTCACTACTATCATAGTCCCCGACGCAGGTCTCCTTCAGCCTTACGTATATCTGTGCGCCGGCTGGAACATCCTGGTTGAGATAGGAATGGCCGATGGCATCAACCTTGACAAGCCGGAAAGGGCCCGCAAGATAGGCAACGAGATGTAATATGAAGTTCCTGCGGAACACATCCACGGATCCTCATTTCAATATGTCGTTCGACGAATACTGCCTGCAAAGGCTGCCGTCGGACGACTGTGTGTTTTACCTGTGGCAGAACCGTCCTTCTGTAATAATAGGCCACAACCAGGATGCGCGGCGCGAGGTCAATCTGGAATACCTGCAAACCCACGGAATAGTGCTGGCTCGCCGTGTTACCGGAGGCGGCGCCGTCTATCACGACCAGCAGAACCTCAACTACAGCATCGTGGGGCGGAAGCCAAGCATAGACGTTATTGTGGATGCCCTGCGCAGCCTTGGCGTTCCGGCTGAACTTACCGGGCGCAACGATATATTTGTGGAAGGGCGCAAGGTATCGGGCTTTGCCAGGAGCGTATATCATCAGAGGGAACTGATACACGGCACGCTGATGTACGACGTTGACATTGACGCGCTGACGCGCGCGCTGGATACTCCGGAAAGCAAACTCAACCGCAAAGGAGTGGCATCAGTACGCAGCCGCGTAGCCAACCTGAAAGATTACCTGCCCGGGATGGAGGACATCCAGCAGTTCCGGGAGCGGCTGCACGCGCTTCTGGCCTGCGGGGACCGGGAGATTTTCCTGGACCCCGAAGCGTATGAGCTGATAGAAGCGCGCCGCATAGAGAAATTTGCGGCGCCGGAATGGATCTACGGCGCTATTCGCACTCCTGACCCAGAGTCTCCTTGATTATTTCCGATACCGTAGGGTGAGGGAAAACCACTTTGTACAGATTGTCCACCGTGACGCCCTGCGATATTGCCAGACAGGCTGTCTGGATTATCTCGCTGCTGGAGTTTCCAAGCAGATGCACGCCCTTTACGAGGCGGGTCTGCGGGTCAAAGACTATCTTGCACTGGCCTTCTCCCCTCTCGTTCTCGGCCACGAAACGGCCGGAATAGGCCATAGGAAGCGAAAGGACCGTACAACCAGGAGCCTTGTCCTCCGTAAGGCCGGCTCCGGCCATCTCAGGATTTGTATAAACCACTCCCGGGATGGCGTTGTACTCCATCCTGTCTTCCTTTCCCAACATATTGTCCACGGCAACTTCAGCCTCGCGCACGGCGGTATGCGCCAGCATTGAGAAGCCCGTGATGTCCCCTGCGGCATATACGCCCGGTACGTTGGTGCGCATATACTGGTCAACTTCCACGCCCCGCCCTGCTTTCACACCTATGTTTTCCAGACCGATGCCGCTGACATTGGGGCGGCGGCCCGTGCTGAGCAGGATCCTGTCACCGCAGACGCATTGCGCCTGCCCGTCAGGATCCGTGAAGCACACTTCCCCGCCTTTTATCCCGGTCACCTTGCAACCCAGGTGGAATTCCACGCCCTTTTTGGCGTAGATGCCGCGGAGCATGGCGCTCTGCCCGGCATCCATTCCGCCAAGTATCTCGGGCAGCATTTCCACAATTGCAACCTTGGTTCCCAGGCTGTTGAAGAAGCTTGCGAACTCCATTCCTATCACGCCTCCGCCAATTATGACCAGGCTTTCCGGACGCTCGCGCAGGGACAGCAGTTCCCTTGCGGTCACTACCGTATCGCCCGCCTCGGAAAGGCCGGGGATTGGCGGCATAACCGCAGAAGAACCGGTGCAGAGCAATATCCTGCGGGCTTCATATTCCTGGTCTGCGGCAGTGATGGAGAACCCTTCGGCAGTCTTACCCTTTATGAAGGCTTCCTGCTTCACCACCTCTACGCCTGCATCGCGCATCTTGACGCGGACGGCGCCGACAAGTTTCTTCACCACCTTGTCCTTGCGGTCCGCAATCTTTCCGAAGTCTGCGGTTACGTTCTCAGAACAGATACCGTATTTCTGGCTGAGTGCAGCGTGTTCGTACAACTTGGCGCTGTACAGAAGGGTCTTGGTGGGTATGCAGCCTTCGTTCAGGCACACGCCTCCCAATTCCGCTTTTTCAAACAAAACCACACTGAGGCCGTTTACGGCAGCCTTATGCGCCGCGTTGTAGCCGGCAGGCCCTCCGCCGATTATTGCGAGTTCGTACATAGTGTAAAAATTAAGTCCCGCAATTTACTAACTTTTGCTCAAAGCAGGAAATTGCGGGACCGTAAGTTCAATTATGGTTCAATACTATTTGAAGAGCATTGGAGCCATCTCGTACAGACAGCGCCTCCAGGTGAGGAACTCGTGGGCGGTTCCCTCCGAGATATAACCCTTGGCGTTGAAGCCTGAGGCCTTGAGGTCCGCAACGGCGTTCAGGGTGCGCTCTGCGCTCTCCTTGCTGCCGCATCCGATGAAGATACCCTTCACCTGATTCTTGTCCTTGATCTCGTCCGGAGTGTAAACTCCGCCGCTGAGCAGTCCGTAGTATCCGAACATCTCAGGACGTGCCAGTGTAATGGTGTGTGTCTCACCGCCACCCATTGACAGGCCGGCCATTGCACGGCCCCATTTGTCTGCGCGTGTGCGATAGTGGGCGTCGATATAAGGCACGAGCTCATCGCAAAGTACTTTCTCGAAGTCTGCGCTGGTAGGTCCGGGGATTCCAAGACGCTGCTCGTTGGTCATACCGTATGTCATTACAACCAGGAACGGCTCACTCTTGCCGTCTGCGATAAGGTTGTCCATAATCAGGTTGGCGTGACCCTGGTTCCACCAGGCGTACTCGTTCTCGCCCCAGCCGTGCTGCAGGTAGAGGACGTTGAACTTCTTGCCCTTCTTTGCAGTGTCGTAGGTAGGAGGTACGTAAACGAATGCACGGCGCAGCTGGTTGGTGCTGGCTGACCAGAACAGAACCTGCTCTACGGTTCCGTGAGGCACGTTGCGCTCCTCATAGAATGCGCGGTCGTGAGCCGGGATCTCGATTCCGCTCTCCCAGCGTGAAGAACCGTAATAGTTATGGGTTCCGGGATCGTTTACCACACCGCCGTCGATGGTCAGGTGATAGTAGTGGAATCCCTCGTCCATAGGGCCGCCGGTGGTTCCCCACCACTTGCCGTCCTCACCCTTGCGCAGAACGGTTCCGCCGGTTCCGCCCAGACCGAGGCTTACGATAACAGACTTGGCGTCTGGAGCATCGATGCAGAAGCGGGCGTAACCCTGTGAGTTGACCATAGGATACTGCTGGCCGGGCTGGTTCTTGCTTGAAGGAACGAAGTCTTCCTTGATAACTGCGTTATCCAGTGCGGGGTTGAAGTTCTTTACGGTACGGTATGCGTTCTTGGGCCTGTACTCGGAGTCGAACAGCAGAGGATAGTTTGCTGCTCCCAGCCAGGAATCACGGTCAGAAAGGTTCCAGAAAGTAACGCAGTCGATAACGTCGGCGTGCTTGCGGAACACCTTGAAGATCCTGTTGTACTGGTCTGCGAAGAGGGCCTGCTGGTAAGAAGGAACGTTGATGGTAGCGCCCTGGCTGAAGCGGAGGCCTCCGCCCTGCTCGGTGTTGACGCGTACGTCAAGCTCGGTGATGTGGATGTGGTTTACAACGGTCTTGTACTTGCTGATGGCGTTGTCAATCTCGGCCTCGGTAGGAGAATAGATGTTGTAATGGCCCTGCATTCCAAGTCCGTGAACGGGAACGCCTGCAGCCTTCATCCTCTGGAGAAGCTCGAAAATGCGCTGTGCCTTTCCAGGCTCAGCATCGTTGTAGTCGTTGTAGAAAAGGAGGGCGTTGGGGTCTGCCTCGTGGGCGTACTCGAATGCCTTGTAGATGAATTCCTCTCCGGCAATCTGGAACATAGGAGACTGGCGCATAGGAGACTGTCCTGCACGTACAGGGCTGTCTGCAACCGCCTCGTTAACTACGTCCCAAGCGTAAACAACGTCTTTGTAACGGTTTACAACGGCCTGGATGTGGCTCTTCATCCTCTTGTAGAATTCCTCCTTGGGAAGGAGGTTTCCTTTCTCGTCCTGATAGATCCAGGTGCCTATCTGTGAATGCCACATAAGGCAATGGCCACGGAGTTTGATACCGTGCTGACGGCAGAAGTCTGCAATCTTGTCCGCATTCTCCCAGGTGTATTCACCAGCCCGGGGCTCGGTCATGATAGGCTTCATGTCGTTCTCTGCGGTGATGCTGTTGAACTCCTTCTCGATAAGGGCTATCTGCTCAGGGGTGGAGATATTCCTCTGATTGACTGCAACGCCAATCATGAAATAATCCTTGTAGGCGTCCTTGAGGCCGGTAGGATCCTCGGCCTGGGCGCGCTGCTGGGCGGAAGCTGCGAAGGCGCTTGTAGCAAGAACCACAGCAACTGCTGCATATTTTAATAATTTCATAAGAGGGTGAATTTAGTTAGTGTTATTGAGGGTTGATTACCATTTCTTCAAATTCCACTTGCAGTTGTCGGATTCGAAATTGAATTTGCCCAGGGAAGGAGTGCTGTCTCCTGCGGAAATCAATACGAATTCGCCCTCTGCTCCGGGAACCTCCTTAGGCATGATCCTGTAGGTTCCGTCGGTAAGCTGCTCGATGCGCCAGAGCTGCTCAGGCGCTCCTGTGAACTCAGGAACCGTGATAACCTCGGCGCCGGGTGCGGCTGCCAGGGCCCTGTTGGTTCCGTCGATGACAATCTTGCAGTACTGGCCTCCCAGATAACCGGGAACGTCCTGAACAGCCTCGATTGACCATTTCTGATGAGGACGGTACATAATGTCGCCTATCCTGGCCTCGATGTCTCCCTTAGGCCATCCGCCGATAACGTCTTCCAGTTTCTGGTCCTCGAGTGATATCACGGTGTCGTTGCCCTGTCCGCCGAAGCCCCTCATACCGCCTGCAAGGCGTACGAAGTCAACTGCAAGCTCAAGTGCATAGCCCCTTCTCTGGGAAACGATGGCATACTTGCCGTCCTGCCAGAGTTCACCGGATACAGGCCAGTCGTTAACCCATACTATAGGACGGATTGCAAGGACGCTGCGGCCGCTCTGGTCCATGTCAGCCTCCCAGTGGAGGGACATCTTCTCAACGCCCTCGGTTACGATGGTGCGTCCGAAGTGACCTGCGCCAATGCGCCTGTTCTCCGCTGCAATAACCATCTTGCCGCCTCCTGCCATCATATCGCGGCCCATATTGTCATAGAAAGGTCCGGTAACGTTACGTGAACGTCCGCAAACAATATTATAGGTTGAGTTTACGCCGTCGCAGCAGGTTCCGTGGGTTCCGAGCAGATAATACCAGCCATTGTGGTAGATCATAGTGGAAGCCTCGCAGTCAATTGCCACGTCCTTCTCTATATTGCCTTTTACCCTTTCTCCTGTCTTGGGATCAAGTTCCACCATACGGATTGCGCCGAAATAGGTTCCATAGGTGCACCACAGGCGTCCGGTGGTAGGATCCAGGAAGAGTCCGATGTCAATGGCATCGCAGTCCTCATCCATCTCGGAATGAGCCACCTCTATAGGGTCTGAATATTTGAAATCAGGTGAGTTGGGGTCAAGGGTCTTGTTCCACATAACCAGGATGCGTCCTGCGTGTCCGCCTCCAAGTCCGCCGCCGGTGGCGCTGTAGCCAACCAGATAACGGTCGCCAATCTTCAGTACGTCAGGTGCCGCGCCGCCGCCGGGCCTTACCGCACCGCTCTCCCAGGACCATCCGTCCTCTGAGATGAGGCCGCCGCTACCTGTTCCAAAAGTATAGTATTTGCCGTCACACTCGGCAATCGTGGACGGGTCGTGGATGAAAGGCTTTCCAATTTGAGCCGAAGCAGCTACAGAAATAAATGCAGCCGCAATTATTAAGGATATACGTGCTTTCATGATCATTCTGCAGTTTATTGGGTGGTTATGGTATAATTCTTAACAGGGTTTCCGTCCTCGTCAATGAAACGGACGCAGAAGTCGCTCATACCAGGACCGTTGATCACAGCGCCGCGGAGCACGTGGCGGCCCTTGGGGATGGAGATGCGCTTGGATGTGGCGTCGTCCATTACCATACGGCGGTCGCCGGAGAGGATGAGGGCCTCCTGGCCGTCGATCCACCACATTGAAGCGGAGTTGGATCCTACTGCCAGCCTTACGTTGTTGAGGTCTTCCTCACAGTTGATGACGGTAACGGCCCAGAATACTACGCCGTACCTGTCTTTGTCAAGTCCGGTAGCAAAGCGGAAAAGCTTTACGTTGAATCTCTTGCTGTCCAAGGAATGCCAAACCAGGGTACGCTTCTCGAACTTGGGGGCGGCAGGGCCCTGCTGCTGTTGAGGGCGGCCCATTGTAAGGTTTACGGGAGCCTGGACTTCCACAGTGACCTTAACTTTGTCGCCGTCCTTTGGAACGACGGTCATCTGGTTGGGGAAGTATTCGGTTGCGAAAGCCTCACGGATGTAGGTGTCAACGAAAACAGTGTTGCTGCGGTTGGGTTTTCCGATAGGCTCAAGGAGAGTCCAACGCCTGATGAATCCCTGGCTGTCAGGAGTAACTGACGCAGTGGTCACCTTGGTGAAGTACTCATCAATAGAGGGAGACGACATAGCCGTCTGAGCGCTTGCACCCTTCGAGCAAACGAGGAGGGCAAACAGGCAAATTGCCATCGATGATACTAAATGCTGAATTTTCATAGATTCTTTAAGAATATTTTTATAAAGATACGAACTTTCTTAAAAAAAAGAAAGAGGGTCCGCATCACGCGGGCCCTCATCCCACTAATAAAATCAAACTAAATTAATACATATGAAGATTATTATCATCCGGATTACAGAAAGCCATTCGAATAGATAATATGTTTCGATGTCTTTGAAATTACTTCATGGTTGAATCGCAGGACAAAAGTATCTTATTTGCAAAAAAAGCCCAAAAAATTATGTTACACGTGCATTGGGGAATGTTACACAAATACATCAGGCCTAAAAATAAACTCCCGGAAATGTTACAAATTATTTTAACTTTGTATCCAGGACATTAATTTCAATACAGATGAAGAGAGGATTGATATTGTTGATAATATGCCTTGTACTGTGCCCAGCCCGCTATTTTGGATCATTTGCACAAAGTGCCAGGATCTTTGACTCAGACGGGGTCTTGAGCAGCAGCAGCATCAACGACGTGTTACAAAGCAGGGACGGTTCCATATGGATTGCCACGGAAAACGGCGTAAACTGCTATGACGGAGTCAGGGTCAAGGTTTACAAGCACCAGAGCGGAAACATCTGGTCCCTCGCGGACAACCTGGCCAGGAGAATCCTCGAAGACCGGAACGGCAACATTATAGTGGGAACGCAGTTCGGACTGCAGATCTATGACCCTCTCACAGATTCCTTCGCCCCCGCCCTGTCTTTCTCTGACGGCGGCATCCACTATGGAAACGTCAATGAAATAGTCCAAAGGAAGAACGGGGACATATGGATTTCCGGAAACGACCTTGCAAAGGTGGTGACGGACGGGCCGGACGGACCTTGCCTGGAAAGGCTCAACGTCTCCATACCCACGGTCCTTACGGAATATATGATAGAAGACACCAAGGGACGGATGTGGGTGTCCAAATTCAACGACGGGGTGTACCGCGTGAACGAGGACGGCAGTTCCAGGCATTATTTCTTTCCGGAACGCTGGGGCAACGCCACCACTTTCGGCCTGGATTCCCAAGGGGTCCTATACGCGGGGGTAAGGGAACTTGGCCTTGCCAGGTTTGACGAAGCCAGGGACCAATTCGTGATGATGGACATAGAAGAGTTCAAGGGGACCGCCATAATGTGCATCTATGATCTCCAGGACGGTACGCTGTGCATAGGAACTGACGAGAGGGGCGCTTTCATATTCAATCCTTCCAGCGGCGAGGTCAGCCGCCTTGAGATGAACGACATCCCTTTCGACCCTGCAAAGCTGAGCATACACAGCGTGATGAAGGACAATCAGGGCAACATCTGGCTCGGAGCTTATAGGAAAGGACTTATAATGCTCCCCGTAAAAAGGAACAATTTCCGATACATAGGTTCAAAGACGCAGATCAGCAACCTCATCGGGTCCGGATGCGTCACTTCCGTGCTCATAGACAACAGCAACAAGCTCTGGGTGGGAACGGACAATGACGGAATGTATGTCTTAAGCCCCAACAACACCAGGCTCGCACACATAGGGATCGAGAACGGCGCCCCGGGAAGCATTATGGGGCTGATTCAGGGCCCGGACGGAAGGATATGGTTCGGATCGGCCAACGAAGGCCTCTGGAGCGCGAACTCCGGCAGTTACTCCCTTACCAAGCAGACCCACCCGGATAAAGAAATGAGCGTCCAGTCCCTTGCAATGGACGAAAGGGGGTTGATATGGATGGCAACCCTGGGGGACGGCATTCAGTGCTACGACAGCCGGACGGGACGATGGTCCGACACGGGAGAGACGGAGGAAGCCGTAAACGCCTGGACGGGCGACGTCCTTATAATGAACAACGGGAGCCTTGCGGTTGCCACCTATAACGGAGTCAACATACTGGACATAAGCGATCCGGAAAACATCAAGCCTGTCAACCACTATCTCCAAGGAAGGATCGTATATTGCCTTCTGGAACTGGAGGGCAAGCTGTATGCGGGAACCACGAACAGTATTTTCATCATCGATTTTGAAAATGACGAGACCATCACCCGCTATACGGCCGAGGACGGACTTCCGGACAGTTCCGTGAACGATATGCGGGTTGACGAACTGGGCAAGATATGGCTGAGCACCAATTCAGGACTTGCCTCCTTCTATCCTGAGACAGGCTACGTGGCCCGATTCTATGCAGGAGACGGGCTCCAGGGCAACGAATTCAGCCTCAACGCCTCTACAACGGGACTCAACGGGATGCTGTTCTTCGGGGGCACAGGGGGAATCACCTGCTTCTATCCCTCGGACATTGTGGAATCCCAGCCGGCCTGGAATGCCAGGATCACGGGTGTCACCCTTCCGGACGGAACTGTGATCCAGCCGGACTCAGACAACGTTTACTCCCTGAAATACAATACGCGGACGTGTATCATTGAATTCGCCACCGCGGAATACAACGCTTCGGACGGAACCACTTTCAGCTATTCCATTGATTCAGGTCCCTGGAACTCTGTTTCAAGGGGCTCCTCCAACATAACAATGAACAACCTGAATCCCGGACTGTACAATATCAGCATCAGGGCTGAATCCAACGGAGTCCGGTCCCAGCCAACCTCCATAGTAATAAGGGTGAAACACCCCTGGTGGGGAACGACCTTCATGAAAATTATGTATATCCTTCTGGGACTGGCAGTCATAGGTTTATTTGGAACCTTGAAAATCAGGCAGTTCCGTGACAAGGAAGAGATGAAGCGCCACATCCAGGCGGAGGAGCTGAACGCCTCCAAGCTCCAGTTCTTCCTCAACCTGTCACACGAGATCCGTTCACCCCTTACCTTGATAGAAGGGCCTTTGAACAGGCTGCTTGAGAACGACGGCGACCCTGAAAGGCAGTACCAGTACCAGCAGATATCTAACAGTTCCAAGCGCATCCTGAATCTTGTCAACCAGATGCTTGACATCAACAAGATAGAAAACGGACAGATGAAGATGCACTTTGCCGCCACCCCTATGGTAAACCTTGTATCCGGAGTCTGCGACCTGTTCAGGGACATCGCCTCCCAGAAAAACGTCAAGATAGACTTCCGTTATTCCGGGAGCAAGGAGACCGAGGCTTGGGTGGATCCGGCACAGTTCGACAAGATAATAGTCAACCTGCTCTCCAATGCCGTCAAGTTCTCCCCGGAGGACAGCCGCATAACCGTCACCCTGTCCAATGATGGGAACAACGCCAGGATTGACGTCAAGGACGAAGGGCCCGGAATGGACCAGGAGACCCTGGAAAAAGTATTCGAGCGCTTCTACCAGGCCGGGAACCAGGCCGGAGGGACCGGAATAGGACTCAACCTGTCCCGTATGCTGGTACAACTGCACCACGGCACCATAACGGCCGCCAACAATACGGATGGCCCGGGCAGCACCTTCACTGTTACCATACCCCTTGGCAACGCCCATCTGAGCATGGACGAGATGGTAGCCGCCCCGGTTGCCACGGACGTCCGGCAAACCGGCATCTTCATCCCCGGAACCACTTCCGTCCCCCAGACGGACGCGGAGAAAAACGTGGCCCGGCGCCGCAAGACCGTCCTTCTGGTCGAGGATGACGTGAACATACGGCAATATGTGGCCCACGAACTGTCACGGGACTTCTACATTTCCGAATGCGCCAACGGGCGGCAGGCCCTGGAGATAATCCTCAGGGACAACCCGGACCTGGTCATCAGTGACATTATGATGC
This sequence comes from Bacteroidales bacterium, assembly GCA_017960545.1. GTDB lineage: Bacteria > Bacteroidota > Bacteroidia > Bacteroidales > UBA932 > Cryptobacteroides. Next base: position 52,050 of record JAGCYZ010000054.1, on the reverse strand, counting down.
CGGAGATGGATGGATACACCCTTTGCAAGAAGATCCGCAAGAACATCAACGTCAACTCCACCCCCGTCATCCTGCTCACGGCCAAGGCCGGGGAAGAAGAGGAGATCGAGGGTCTGGAGACAGGCGCCGACGCATATATTACCAAGCCGTTCAACATAGAGATCCTGCGCAAGACAGCCCTTAACCTCATTTCCGGAAGAGAGCTCCTGAAGGTATCCTACTCAGACAAGCAGGTAGAGACTGAAAAGGTTGTGACCGAGCCGTTGTCAACCCCTGACGAAAGGCTTCTGGACAGGGTGATGAAGGTCATCAACGCCAACCTTGACAATCCCAGGCTCACCGTGGAGATGGTGGCTGAGGAAGTGGGCATAAGCCGAGTCCACCTGCACCGCAAACTCAAGGAACTCACCAACCAGACCTCCAGGGACTTCATACGCAACGTCAGGCTGAGCAAGGCGGCGGAGATGCTCACGGAAAAGAAATATGCCATTTCCGAGCTTTCAGAGGTGGTGGGATTCTCCTCTCCGGCCAGTTTCGCCACCGCTTTCAAGAACCTCTACGGGGTTTCTCCAAGCGAGTATCTGCAAGGCAGGAGGAACGAGCAAAAATAGCTGGGAAATAGGCTGGCTTTTCGGATTATTTTTGTTATTTTTGGGAACTTTATAGTTTATTCTGTTTAAACAAACAATAACATTAAAATTATGGCTAAAGAAAAGAAATTCATCACCTGTGATGGTAACCAGGCTGCGTCGAATATCGCATACCTTTTCAGCGAGCACGCAGCCATCTATCCTATCACACCGTCTTCCACAATGGCAGAGAACATTGATGAGTGGGCCGCCCAGGGCAAGAAGAACCTTTGGGGAGAAACCGTAAAGGTTACTGAAATGCAGAGCGAGGCCGGTGCCGCCGGCGCCGTTCACGGTTCACTTCAGGCAGGAGCTCTCACCTCTACATTCACGGCATCCCAGGGACTTCTCCTTATGATCCCTAATATGTACAAGATTGCCGGAGAAATGCTTCCAGCCGTATTCCATGTTTCAGCACGTGCACTTGCATCTCACGCACTTTCCATTTTCGGAGACCATCAGGATGTAATGGCCTGCCGCCAGACAGGCTTTGCGATGCTCGCATCCAGTTCAGTACAGGAGGCTCAGGATATGGCTGCCATAGCCCATCTTTCCGCTATCAAGGCTTCCGTTCCATTCCTCCATTTCTTTGACGGATTCCGCACATCCCACGAAATCCAGAAGATAGAGCTTCTGGACGAGGACGACCTCCGCAACATGGTCAGCGCCAAGAGTCTTGAGGCATTCCGCAAGAAAGCCCTCAACCCCGAGGCCCCTGTGACCCGCGGAACCGCTCAGAACGGTGATGTATATTTCCAGGCCGTTGAGTCCCGCAACAAGGTCTATGACGAGGTTGCCGACGTAGTAGCCCGTTATATGGGAGAAATCGGTGAGGTAAGCGGACGCACATACCGCCCGTTCGAGTATTACGGAGACCCTCACGCAGAGACCGTCGTGGTTGCAATGGGATCAGTTACCGAAACCATCAAGGAAACCATAGACTATCTGGCAAAGCACGGACGCAATTACGGTCTCGTTACCGTTCACCTCTACAGGCCGTTCTCAGAGAAGTACTTCCTCAAGGTCCTTCCCAAGAACGTCAAGAAGATTGCCGTCCTTGACCGCACAAAAGAGTTCGGCGCACTTGGAGAGCCTCTCTACCAGGATGTCAAGACCATATTCCAGGGACGTGACCGCGCACCGCTCATCGTTGGCGGACGTTATGGCCTTTCTTCAAAGGACACCTCCCCTGCCCAGATCGTTGCCGTATTCGACAACCTGGAGCTCAAGCAGCCCAAGAACGGTTTCACAATCGGCATCACCGATGACGTTACCTTCAAGAGCCTCCCTATCAAGAGCGAGATTTCAATCGTGAAGCCGGGCACTACCGAGTGCAAGTTCTATGGACTTGGATCTGACGGTACCGTGGGCGCCAACAAGAACACCATCAAGATCATCGGCTCCCATACTCCCAAGTACTGCCAGGCATACTTCGACTATGACTCCAAGAAGTCCGGCGGTTACACCTGCTCACACCTCCGTTTCGGCGACGTTCCAATCAAGGCTCCATATCTGGTTTCAACTCCTGACTTCGTTGCCTGCCACGTTCCTTCATACCTCCACAAGTATGACGTGCTCAAGGGCATCAAGGAAGGCGGAAGCCTCCTCCTCAACTCCCTCTGGGATGAGAAAGAGACCCTGGAAAGGATTCCTGACAACGTGAAGAGCATCATCGGCAAGAAGAAGATCAACCTCTATATCATCAACGCTACCAAGATCGCCGCGGAAATCGGTCTGGGCGGACGCACCAACACCATCCTCCAGAGCGCATTCTTCAAGATCTCCAACATCATCCCTTACGATGACGCAGTCAAGTATATGAAGGCAGCCGCCCTCAAGAGCTACGGCAAGAAGGGAGAGCAGGTAGTGAATATGAACTACGCCGCCATCGACCGCGGTGGAGAATACACCAAGGTAGAGGTTCCTGCCGAGTGGGCAAAGATCAACGCCAAGTTCACCAACCCCAACACCGCACGCCTTGCCACTCCTTTCGTAAAGGAGATCGCAGACGTGGTCAACGCCCAGTGCGGAGACACCCTCCCTGTAAGCGCTTTCCTGCCTTACCAGGACGGTACAATGCCTAACGGCACCGCAGCATTCGAGAAGAGAGGCGTGGCCGTGAACGTTCCCGTTTGGGACGCAGCAAGCTGTATCCAGTGCAACACCTGTGCATTTGTCTGCCCTCACGCTGCAATCCGTCCGTTCCTGCTTACGGCAGACGAGGCTGCAGCCGCTCCCGAGGGAGTCAAGTACGCAGACGGAAGGGCCAACATCAAGGATTACAAGTTCGCCCTCTCCATCTCGGTTGACGACTGTACCGGTTGCGGCAACTGCGTTGACGTATGTCTCAGCAAGGAGAAATCTCTCAAGATGGTTCCTTACGTAGATGTTACAGACAACCAGGCCGGCTTCGACTACCTCAACAACAAGATCGGTTACAAGGATGTCCTTGACAAGAAGGCCAATATGAAGAACGCTCAGTTCGCACAGCCTCTGTTCGAGTACTCAGGCGCCTGCGCAGGTTGCGGCGAGACCCCTTACATCAAGAACATCACCCAGCTCTTCGGCGACCATATGATGATTGCCAACGCTACCGGATGCTCTTCAATCTACGGTGCCTCCTTCCCCGCTTCTCCTTATTGCACTGACTCCAAGGGTCACGGCCCGGCTTGGCAGAACTCCCTGTTCGAGGACTTCTGCGAGTTTGGACTTGGAATGCACCTGGGATCCGAGCGCGTACGCGAGACCGTAGGGGCCTGGATGCAGAAGGGACTGGAGTGCGACTGCTGCACCCCTGAAATGAAGGAACTCTTCCAGAAGTGGCTTGACAACCGCGGAGACTACGCAGTTACACGCGAGGTTGCAGACAAGCTCGTTCCTCTCCTGGACAGCTGCGGCTGCGATGTATGCAAGGCCCTCCTGGGACTCAAGAACTTCATCCCTTCACGCAGCCAGTGGATCATTGGCGGTGACGGTGCAAGCTACGATATCGGATACGGCGGACTCGACCACGTCCTGGCTTCAGGAGAGAATGTAAACATCCTGGTTCTGGACACCGAGGTTTACTCCAACACCGGAGGCCAGTCATCAAAGGCCACCCCTGCAGGAGCTATCGCCAAATTCGCCGCTTCAGGAAAGAAGATCCGCAAGAAGGACCTTGGTATGATGGCAATGAGCTATGGCTATGTTTACGTTGCACAGGTTGCAATGGGAGCAAGCCCTGTTCAGTATATGAACGCCATCAAGGAGGCCGAGGCCTATGACGGACCGTCCCTGATCATCGCATACGCTCCTTGTATCAACCACGGACTCAAGGCCGGTATGGGCTTGAGCCAGAAAGAGGAGAAACTTGCGGTTGATTGCGGTTACTGGCATCTTTACAGGTACAACCCTACCCTTGAGGAGCAGGGCAAGAACCCGTTCACCCTTGACAGCAAGGAACCTGACTGGACCAAGTTCCAGGACTTCCTGAAGGGCGAGGTTCGTTTCGCTTCACTGTACAAGATGTATCCTGACAAGGCAGGTGAACTTCTCCAGAAGACTGAGGAATTCGCTAAGATCCGCCTCAACACCTACAAGAAACTTGCAGGAAAGGAGTAACTATTTGAGAATAGTATCCTTCAGTGACTGATAAAGCGGGTTTTCCGCCAAGTCACGGCACTGATCCAGAATGGATACGAAGGCCTGGTAATTGCCAAAAACGGTGTTCAGGTCTTCGTATCCTTTCATTATGCGCTTTGCATAATACATGAACACCTCACCCTGGGGTGTAAGGCTGACGCTGGTGCGGCTGCGCACGAAGAGTTCCGCGCCCACGCTCTTTTCCAACTCGGCAATCTTCTGGCTTACGGCCGGCTGGGTCACGTCAAGCTCCCTGGCGGCCGCGGTGAAGCTGCGGTTGCGGGCCACAGCCTCGAAAACTTTAAGGGTGTAATCTTCCAACATTGGACCGGACATAAAAAAGCCGATCTTTGAAAGACCGGCCTGTATTATTATGTTGATGCTTATTCCTCAGAGATAGAGCCTGTAGGGCAAACTTCTGCGCAAGCGCCACAGTCTATGCAGATATTAGGATCGATAGAATAAACATCACCCTCCATAATTGCTCCTGAAGGGCACTCTCCCTGGCATGCTCCGCATGCTACACAGGTGTCTGCTGAAATTTTGTGAGCCATAATGATATTTTTGAATTGTTAATACAAATGTATTTCTTTAAATTTGATTTTACAAATTACTGTGGAAAGATTTTTGCTTTATGCTTCGGTATGAAATTCAGGTTAACATATAAATTACTTCCCGCCATAGTGGCTTTCCTCGCCGCAATGAGCGTCGCAAGCGCCCAGAGCCGTTTTGGAAACATTGTGGAGCTGGATAAGACCGTTCACGATTTTGGGGACGTCCTCACAACCGACGGTCCGCTCAGCTGCCACTTCACCGTTACCAATATCAGTGCCAAACCCGTAAATATTCTGACGGTTGTTTCATCTTGCGGCTGTACGGATGTCACCTGGACCAAAGAACCCATCCCCGCTGGAGGTAACGGAACCATATCCGCCACCTACCAGAACGAGGACGGCCCCTTCCCGTTTGACAAGACCCTCACGGTTTACTTCGCGGAATACAAGCAGCCTGTGATCCTCCGCCTGCGCGGTGTGGTAAACTACAAGCCCCTCCCCGTAAAGGAGGCCTACAAGATCAAACGAGGTGACCTTGGTTTCAAGGAAGATGAGGTCAAGGGCGGCAATATGTCCCAGGGACAGCAGAAGAGCGGAGAGTTCATGGTGGCCAACATCGGGTCAAAACCCATCAAGGTCACTTTCAAGGATACTTCCAGCAACCTGAAGATCAGCGTCTTCCCCACCACCATCCCTGCCGGGGAAACCGCCAAGGTAAGTTACACCATAGATTCTGACCGCACCCTCTGGGGCAAGAACTACTACTGGTTCACCCCTGTGGTTGACGGCCGCGCGTATGAAAAGATGGGCATCTGGGCGGTAACCAAGGAAGACTTCACGGATTGGTCAAGGGAGCAGAGGGCCAACGGCTCCAACGTCCTTTTCAAGAGCAATTCCTTTGAGTTCAAGCCAATGGCCGCAGGCAAGACCATAGAAGCAGTCTTTGACCTGTCCAACGTGGGAAAGAGCGACCTCATTATCTATAAGGTTGACACTGACAACCCCAAAGCCGTTCCCGTGGGAGAACCGCCGGTCATCAAACCGGGCCAGGGCGGCAAGATAAGGGTAAACCTGGACACCAAGGGAATGCCCAAGGGAGAGGTCCTGGTGATAGTGAGTCTGACAACCAACTCCCCGTTGAGACCTCTTGTTAACTTGTTCATAACTGGTTTCATCCAGTAAAAGATAGTCCCGCAAAATTTATTAAATTTGCGGGACTGATTATTTTTTATGCCTGAACAGACCTATAAATATACTGACGAACAGATTGTCACCATGGAAGGTGTCGAGCATATCAGGCGCAGGCCTGGTATGTATATCGGACGCCTTGGCGACGGAAGGAACCCCGGGGACGGAATCTACGTGCTGCTCAAGGAAATCGTGGACAACTCCATAGATGAGTTTGCAATGGGTTTCGGCAAGCAGATAATTATAAACATAGCCGACGAGGAGGTCTCCGTAAGGGACTTCGGCCGCGGCATCCCTCTCGATTCCGTGATTAAGGCAGTCAGTATCCTGAATACCGGCGGAAAGTTCGACGACAAGGCATTCAAGAAATCAGTGGGCCTCAACGGCGTTGGAACCAAGGCCGTGAACGCCCTCTCCAGTTCCTTCTATGTCTGCTCCTACCGCGACGGGGACACTTCCTGGGCAAAATTCGAACGCGGAGAACTCGTGGACAGCGGCAAAGGCAACTCCAAGGAAAAGAACGGCACCCTTGTAGTGTTCACCCCGGACAAGACAATGTTCGGAGATTTCCACTACAATATGGACTACGTAGAGTCCATGGTAAAGAACTATTCTTACCTCAAGAAAGGTCTTACCCTCAATTTCAACGGCAACCTCTACAAGTCTTCCAACGGACTTCTGGACCTGGTGAACGAGAACCTCACAGAGGAGCCCCTCTACCCTCCCATCCATCTTGAGGGAGAGGACATAGAGGTGGTACTCACCCACGGCAACGCCTACGGAGAGAACATCTCCTCCTTTGTAAACGGACAGAACACCCGTGACGGAGGCACCCACCTTGCCGCATACAGGGAGGCCATAGCCAAGACCCTGAAGGAATTCTTCAAGAAGAACTATGCCCCCGAAGACTGCCGCCAGGGTATAGTGGGAGCCATCAGCATCCAGATCCAGGAGCCTACCTTCGAGGCCCAGACCAAGACCAAGCTCGGCTCCACCTATATGTGGGAGAAGCAGGTAAAGGACGAGACCGGAGCCATCCACAACAGCACGGGCCCTACCATCAGGAACTTTGTCAACGAATTCATCGCCCGCAACCTGGACAATTACCTTAGGATGAACATGGCCATTGTGCCTGTCATCGAAGACAAGATAAAGGCTTCCCAGCAGGAAAGGGAGGAAATCTCCGGAATCCAGAAAAAAACCCGCGAGAAGAACAAGAGGGCCAATGTCTATAACAAGAAGCTGCGCGACTGCCGCTTCCACTTCAACGACAAGCGGAATGACAGGAATGCCGATTCCATTGACAAGTCCAGCATCTTCATAACAGAGGGAGATTCCGCCAGCGGAACAATCACCAAAGTCCGCAACGCCAACACCCAGGCCGTGTTCAGCCTTCGCGGAAAGCCTATCAACTGCTATAAGGAAAGCCGCAAGAAAGTTGCAGAAAACGAGGAACTCAACCTCCTCATCTCCGCCCTTGGCGTAGAAGACGACCTTGACAACCTCCGCTACAACTACATCATTGTGGCAACCGATGCCGATGACGACGGAATGCACATCCGTATGCTGGTTCTCACCTTCTTTATGAAGTACTACCCGGACCTGATCCGCCGCGGCCACGTGCACATCCTCCAGACTCCCCTTTTCAGGGTGCGCAACAAAAAGAACACTATGTACTGCTATACCCCTGAGGAAAAGGAAGCGGCTGTCAAAACCCTCAAGACCGGCGTGGAGATAACCCGCTTCAAAGGCCTTGGGGAAATCTCCTCCCACGAATTCGTAGATTTCATAGGAGAGAATATGAGACTGGACCTGGTGAAACTCTCCGACGAAGAGTCCATATCGGACATAATGGCTTTCTATATGGGAGAGAATACCATTGACCGCCAGAACTTCATCCGGGAGAACCTCCGCTCGGAAGAAGAGCTGGAAGACATCAACATCTAGGGTTTTTCCTGATTATTTCACCGTTATTATCATTCGGCGATAGGCGACAAGGTTGAAGTTGCCGTCGTCGTGGACTTCGCATATAAGGTGCAGTTGCCTTCCGGCAGCATCGTCAGGGATCCGGAAAGATATCTTGGATGAAGCCGCATCGGAGATTTCCGGCAGCGGGCCGTCGTCAGGGAACTCCTGGAACCACCATTCAAAAGCCAGCTTGTCGCCGTCCGGATCGTAAGACTTGGAAGCGTCCGCACGCACTACGGTGCCGGCCTTGGCCTGCAGTTCTATGGTCCGGAGGCCCTTGTTCCCGTTCACTATCACTATGGGGTTGTGGTTTCCTGCACCCTCCTGGGCCCACTGCATACGGGCGGCAAAGTCATTGAACTCGTCCGGATAGAACTTATGCTCGTAATCGTTGGAAATGCTCTTGAGCGGATCCTGCCAGTTGGTCCAGGCATTGGTAATCCTGTCCGGAGAGATCCCGAACTGGTGGCAGCCGCCCCAGCCCACCTGCTCCGGATGGTCCGGGTCATTGAGACCGTTGGGCATAGAGTTCAGGAAGCTTGGGGTGTCTCCCTCGACGCCCCAAAGGTAATGGGGGTAAACCTTTCCCATCTCTCCGTGGTTCTGGATATACTTCGCATACGACTCCCAGTTTGCAACGCCAAGGGAATTCTGGTTGAGCCAGGCGCTCTCGTCCCAGACAAGCATCAAGTCCTCCGAGAAATCCCGGCGCAGCCACTGGTGGGAACTGTACGCCCGGTTCATACGCATCCTGTAAACCATATCCTGGTCCGTTATGGTATAGAGCCTGAACTTGTTCAGGAACTTCTTGAGTTCTTCCGGGGAGCGCTCCTGCTGAACCTTCCAGATTGCCTGCGAAAGGGTATTGGCACCGCCCCAGGAGCACACGTATATGGGACGGGGATCGTCTTCATCGGCCAGTTTTATGAGCAGGTCGCTTCCTTCCGTGTTGTTGTCGGGCCCTATTACGCCTATTCCCGCGCGGGGGCTTCCCATCACGGCACGGCTACGGATATACTCCATGCTTGGCCAATAACCCAGTTCCTGCTTGCCGTTCTCCTCCTGCAGGCTCTTGAAGCCTGCTTGCCCGGAACGTTTCATAAGGTTGTTGACGTCCACTCCGTAAGCATCTATGACATGGTACAGATACTCCGCCCACTCAGGCGGGTAAGGGTCACAGTTCCAGCCTATGGAGGTTATTATCGCCTCTATCTCAAATCTGTCGGCGTAAGACATCAGACGGACGGCGGACTCGTTGTCGTCAGGTTCCACCTCCGCCGGACCTATGTCCGTCATAACCACCAGTCGGGGCTTCAGGCCATTGTCATTGTCCTGAACTTTTGTGCAGGAAACAAGGGAAACTGTTGCGGCAATTGCCGTCAAGAAAACCAGGAAGTACTTTTTCATACAACAAATATAACAAAAAAGCAGCCCTTGTTAAGAAAGGACTGCTTTTTATGGGATATTGAAGGATACGCTTACTCAGCTACAACGTTGAGCTTTACGTTTCCTACTACGTTCTTGTAGCACTTGATTGCTGCCTCGAATTCGCCGGCTTCCTTGATCTCAGGAACGGTAACGGCCTTCTTGTCAACCTCGATGCCTGCTGCGGCAAGGGCGTCAACAACCTGAGCGGCTGATACTGAACCGAAAATCTTGCCCTCGGAATTAACCTTTACAGGGATAGTAAGGAGCATTCCTGAAAGCTTCTCTGCGAATGCCTGAGCGTCAGCGACGATCTTGGCCTCTTTGTGAGCCCTCTGGCGGATGGTCTCCTCAAGCTGCTTGATGGCGCCGGGGGTTGCAATTGTTGCAAATCCCTGAGGAACCAGATAATTGAGAGCGTAACCTGTCTTTACGTTTACCACGTCTCCGGCCTCGCCGAGATTGGCAACTTCTTTCTTCAAAATGATTTTCATATCTCTCAATTATTTAAGAAGGTCAGTAACATAAGGAAGAAGAGCTATGGAACGAGCCCTCTTGATAGCCTGGGCCACCTTCCTCTGGAATTTGAGGGAAGTACCGGTGATGCGCCTGGGGAGAATCTTACCCTGCTCATTGAGGAACTTCTTGAGGAACTCAGGGTCCTTGTAATCTACGTATTTGATGCCTGCTTTCTTGAAACGGCAATACTTTTTCTTTCTTACCTCTACGGTAGGAGGATTGAGATAACGGATCTCAGCATTCTGATCTGTCTGTGCCATAATTAATCCTCGTTAAGTTCTTCAACAACTGTTTCGATATCCTCTGCAACCGGGGCCTCCTCCTTTACGGGAGCGGGAGCGGCTTTCTTGGATGCTCTGTTCTGACGGCGATGCTCTGCATAAGCGAGGGCGTGCTGGTCAAGTGACACGGTAATGAACCTGATGATTCTCTCATCACGGTGATACTGTGTTTCAAGGGTAGCTACAAAGCTGGGTTCAGCCTTGAACTCAATCAGGTAATAGAATCCTGATGTCTTGTGCTGGATAGGGTAAGCGAGCTGCTTAAGGCCCCAATCCTCTTCGTACACGATTTCTCCACCATTGTCCTTAATGAGGGATGTGTACTTGGCAACCGCTTCCTTCATCTGGGAATCAGACAAAACGGGAGTTGCAATGAAAACGGTTTCGTAAGATTTTAACATCTTTGGATGGTTTGATAAAATAAAAAATACAGCCCTTTGGAGGTCTTTTCTCACAAAGGGCTGCAAATATAGGAATTAAAACTATTATTTGCAAGGAATATTTTCCAGAACGGCTTTCAGATACTCCCAGCACATACCTACGGTATCAATCTTCACCCTCTCGTCAGGAGAATGCGGGTGAACGATGGTAGGGCCTATGGAAACCATCTCCCAGTTTGGATAGGTGGCGCCCATAAGTGCGCACTCCAGTCCTCCGTGGGTGGCGAACACCTTCATATCCTTTCCGAAGATGCTCTTGTATGTATCCTTCATAACCTTGATGATAGGAAGGTCCGGTTTGGGAATCCATCCTGAATAGCCTCCCATAAAGTCAACCTTGGCACCTGCAAGTTCAAAGATGTAGCCGATGCGCTTGGCGAGCTCGGACTTGGAACTGTCAAGGGCGCTGCGCATAAGGGATGCTACCTTGAGATGGCCGTCCTTGCAGCGTACGATTGCAAGGTTGGTGGATGTCTCGGTAAGGCCGGGCATGCTCTGGCTCATACGGATAACGCCGGAAGGGCAGGCTATGATGGCCTTGAGGGCGTTGACGGCAACCTGGTCCTCAATGTATCCGGCAGGCTTGTCGCAATGCTCGCAGAGGTACTCCATATCGGGATCGCTCTGTGCGTAGCACTTCTTGGAATTGGAAAGGGACTTGATGACCATTGCCAGCACTTCCTCCTCCTTGTCCTCAGGAACCAGGATTACGGCAGCGGCCTCGAACGGGATGGCGTTGCGGAGGCTTCCTCCAGTAAAATCGGCCATCTTTACGCCACAGTCAACCATACTGTCAATTATGGCCTTGGCAACTATCTTGTTGGCATTTCCGCGATAGAGGGAGATGTCCATTCCGGAGTGTCCGCCCTGGAGACCTTTTACAGACACCTTGTACGGCTTGTATCCGTCGGGAACCACCAGTTCCTTATATTCAAAGTCCGCAACGGCGTCAAGGCCTCCTGCGCACCCTATGCACAGTTCGCCTTCCTCCTCGGAATCAAGGTTGATGAGGATGTCGCCTTTGAGGACACCCGGCTTAAGGTTCTGGGCTCCGGTCATTCCGGTCTCCTCATCATAAGTGGCAAGCACCTCTACGGGGCCGTGCTTGATGTCCTTGCTTTCGCAGACAGCCATTCCAAGGGCAAGGCCCATTCCGTTGTCGGCACCAAGCGTAGTGCCTTTGGCGCCTACCCATTCACCCAGGATCTCGGTCTCGATGGGGTCGTTGAGGAAGTCGTGGTTGGACGATGCCACTTTCTGGGGCACCATATCCATATGTCCCTGAAGGATCACCCCGCGCCGGTTCTCATATCCCGGCGTGGCAGGAACGCGGAAAATAATATTGCCTGTATCGTCTTTAATTGTCTCGATCCCGTGCTTCTTTCCCCAGTCGTATAGGAATTCCTGGGCTTTCTGCTCGTGTTTGGAAGGGCGCGGAATCTGTGTAAGGGAGTAGAAGTTGTTCCACACCACCTTAGGTTCCAGATCTTTAATGCTGCTCATAATGAATATGTGGTTAAGTTTTTTGTAATAGTCTTATTGAACCGGATAAACCCTGTCCTCTCCCAGCTGATAAACCGGGATGCGGCTCTGAAGGAAAGGCTTTACGCCGTCGGACACCTTGAGGTCACAGATGGCCGGGATGCGGACGGTCTGGACGGCCTTTGCCTTGGACGCAGCCTTGGGGTCCGCGAAAGGAGCGCTTGCCAGTTCCTGGGGAACGATGTCAAGGTAATACGGCTTGCCGCCTATCTCCTCCGCCGGAAGGAGGCCTTCCTGGTCGGAAAGGCGGAAGATCACATAGATCTGGTCCTTGGCATCGGAAGAGGGTGAAAGTTCAAAGGTAACCTTCTGCTCCTGGGTAATGGTGTATCCAAGGAACAGGGAGAGGTATTCCTGCTCAAGGGAGGCGAGCTCGTCAATAGCTGCCTTCATTGCCTCTCCGCTGTATGTGGCGTCCGTATCGCCCGTGATTATCTGGATGCGGTTGCGCCTGAGGAGGAACACCATGTCGGCAGCCTCGCGCGCCTTCTGCTCAGGCGTTTTCTCCACTGTCACGCTCTGCGACACAAGGCGGCCTGCGCCCGCGGAGAAGAGCGTGGCGGCCTCGGAAGTGTAGTTGGCGCTCACGCCGCGCGATTCGAAGCCGGCCTCAGCAAAGCCGGGCTTGCTCCATACGGAGGTTCCGGAGGCTTCGGTATCGGAGCCGTATTTCATTACTACGCTGGTAAGCGTTGCCTTGGAGGAATCCTCTTCCTTGGCTTCAACTCCCAGATACTTCTGAGCATATCTTGCGTATGGACCCGCATAGAACTGTTCCAGCACGGCGCTCACGTCAAAAGTGAGCTTTGTCTTGGGCTGGACCTGCTGGGCCCCCGCCCCTATGCAGCAAAGCAGGGCTGCCGCTGCGATAAAGAATCTCTTGATCATATTACTTCCATCTTTTATGTGTCCAGAGATAGTTCCAGGGCTGAGCCTCTATGTCTCTCTGGAGAAGTGAATAGTACGTTTTCATTATCTGTTCGGGATCCTCCCTGGAGGCATCCTCGCATATTGGCGTGAATGTGAGCCTGTAGCGCCCGCGCTTTACACAGGACACGTTCATATAGGCGACGCTCATCCCTTTCTTGCAGGCAATTGCCACGCCGCCCGCCATAGTGTAGGTATCCTGATGCAAAAACTGTCCCACGTGCATCCTGTCCGCATTACGGTAAGGAGCCTGGTCAGTATTCATATTGTACAGTTTCTTTTTGCCGGCGGCCAGGTTCACCAGGGCGTAACGGAGGAACCCGGAAGTCTCCACATAGCCGTCAAAATGTTCTTTGTCGCTTACTGTGGTTATGCGGTTTTCACGCAGGAAACGGTCCCAGACCTTGCTGGAAGGGCGTTTGTACACAACCACTACGTTATCTTCAGTGAACGGGCACGGCGAGCCCTCCGGACGGTCAAAGTAATTGATGGAGCCGTAGAACTCCCAGTTGCCGCAGTGGGAATTGAGTATCATCACGGCCGGGGACTTGTCCATAAGGTCCTGGATCACTTCCGGATTGACCATCTCTTCCGGGCAGTTCTTCACAAAACGCTTTGGATTGGTACATCCGCCATACCAGATCCCCTCCACTATTATGTCTGCAAGGTGCAGGTAGAAACGGTCCGCAATTTCAGTGAGTTCCTTGTATTTCTTGTCCGGGAAACTGCGGGAAAGATTGGTCATCACCACGTCGCGGCGGTAATGGACCACGTCGCGCATAATCCAGCATATTATATGCGCAAAGGCGTGGTGGAACCACAGAGGCAGATGCGCCGGAATCCAGAGCAGGGCCTTGAGAAGTATGTAGCCAATCTTGTGCATCCATACAAATATACCAATTTATTCTTATATTTGTAGATACTTGAATTCAACGAAATAATAATACAAAACTATGTTCAAAAACCAACCTAAAGGATTGTTCGCCCTTGCCCTCGCAAACACCGGCGAGCGATTCGGCTACTACACCATGCTGGCCATCTTCCTGCTGTTCCTGCAGGCCAAGTTTGGCTTTACCGCAGCTGCTGCCGGTCAGTTTTACGCCATATTCCTGGCAGCGGTCTATTTCATGCCCGTACTGGGCGGATGGCTGGCAGACAGGATCGGCTACGGCAAATGCGTAGTCACCGGCGTTTCAATCATGTTCCTCGGCTATCTCCTGCTGGCAATCCCTACGAATGCCTTCCAGGGCCGCGGCCTCGCCCTCACAATGATGATCGGCGCCCTGCTGCTCATTGCCGTGGGCACAGGTCTCTTCAAGGGGAACCTGCAGGTAATGACAGGTAACCTTTACGACGACCCTCAATACAGCGCCAAGCGCGACTCCGGCTTCAGCCTATTCTACATGGCCATCAACGTGGGCGCAATGTTCGCCCCCACCGCAGCCACCGCGCTCACCAACAGCCACCTTGCCAAGTCCGGACTCATCTACAAGGCCGACATCCCCGCCCTTGCGCACCAGTGCCTCAACGGCACCCTGCAGGACCCGGGTGCCCTGCAGAGCCTTCAGGCAATGATGCCGGGCTCAGACGTGGCGTCAATGGGCCTCAGCGACTTCAGCCAGTATTACATCAACCACCTTTCCACTGCCTATAACCTGGGCTTCGCGGTAGCCTGCGTATCCCTGATTTTCTCAATGGCAATCTACTTCGGCTTCCGCTCCTGGTTCAAGCACACCGACGTCAACGCAAAGCAGGCAGCCGCCGCAAACGAGAACGTGGTGGAACTTACCCCCAAGCAGACAAAAGACCGCATCGTTGCGCTCTGCTTCGTGTTCGCAGTGGTAATTTTCTTCTGGATGGCTTTCCACCAGAACGGCTCTTCACTGACATACTTCGCCCGTGACTACACCCAGGATACCGTTTCAGGCCCGCTCCGTATAGGATTCAACATCTGGCCTCTGTTCCTTATCGCGGTTTCCGTTTACACCCTGTTCGGAATCTTCCAGTCAGAATCCTCAAAGTCCAAGATAATATGCTCGGTGGTTACGGTGCTTCTCTGGGCCGGCGCTTATGCGATCTACGCCGGAATGGATTCAGTGCTTCACATCCTGCCTCAGCAGTTCCAGCAGTTCAACCCGTTCTTCGTAGTTGCCCTTACTCCGGTTTCAATGGCCCTGTTCGGAGCCCTTGCAAGCAAGGGTAAAGAGCCTTCAGCGCCAAAGAAGATCGGTCTGGGAATGTTCGTGGCCGCCCTCGGCTATCTCATTATGCTCGCCGCCTCCAACGGCCAGCCGGCTCCTTCGGCCCTCAAGGCCGTCGGCGGTGTATCACCCGATCCCGTAGTGCCCACATACCTCATCAGCACATACCTGATCCTCACCTTCGCCGAGCTGCTCCTCTCCCCTATGGGAATTTCGTTCGTATCCAAGGTGGCTCCGCCCAAGTACAAAGGCCTTATGATGGGATTCTGGTTCGCGGCGACAGCCATAGGCAATTATCTCAGCTCAATCCCTTCAATGCTTTGGGACAGGGTTCCGCTGTGGGTCAACTGGACCGTACTTATGGCCCTCTGCGTAATCTCCGGCTTAGTGATGTTCGCTTTCCTGAAGAAACTCGAAGCCGCAACTGAAAGCTGATGGGACTGCTGCTGTTATTCCTTCTGGGGGCGCTGGCCATCTCGGCCCTATGCTCCGTACTTGAAGCTTCCTTGCTCTCCACTCCCCTGTCGTTCATAACGATGAGGGAGGAGGAGGGTTACAGGGGCGCCGCCCGATTCAAGGAATACAAACAGGACTCCAACCGCCCCATAGCCGCCATCCTCAGCCTCAACACCATAGCCAACACCATCGGTGCGGCGGGCGTGGGAAGGCAGGCCACGCTGCTGTTCGGCAGCGCGTGGTTCGGCGTGGTCAGCGCCATAATGACCATCCTCATACTGATCTTTGCCGAGATCATCCCCAAATCGATAGGCGCACATTACTGGAGGCATCTTATGGGCTTCACAGGCAAGTGCATAAGCGTGCTGCTAGTGCTTATGTGGCCTTTCGTCAAGGTTATGGAGTGGATTTCTGGCATATTCGTCCCCGAGCCCGAAGAGGCTGCCATCTCGCGCGAAGAAGTGAGCGCCATAGCCAACGTGGCCGAAGAGGAGGAGGTGCTGGACGAAGACGAGAACACCATAATCCAGAACCTCATAAAGATGGACGACATACCCGCATACGAGGCAATGACTCCGCGTGTGGTATGCGCCATCGCCCACGAGTCAATGACGGTGAAGGCGTTCTACAAATGCAAGGATTACAGGCCTTTCAGCCGCATCCCCGTCTATGACAAGAGCGACGAATACATCACCGGATACATCCTACGCTCCGACGCCCTCCAGCTGCTTGCGGACGACAAGTTTGACAGGACGCTTTCCAGCATACGCAGGGACATAGACCTGTTCAACGAGGAAACGCCCCTTGGCGACATCTGGGACCTGATGCTCCAGAAAAAGGAGCAGATTTCCTGCATAATAGACGACTACGGCGCCTTCCAGGGAATCCTGACACTGGAAGACATCATAGAAACCCTGCTGGAACGCGAAATAGTGGACGAGAACGACACCGTTCCCAATATGCAGGCCCTGGCAAAGGAAATCTGGGAGATGCAGCAGAAACGCCGCAAATAGCCTTACCTTGAGAGAGCGGCCTCTATCTGCCGCACATCCGTACAATCCTTGAGTATAACAGTCTTGTCTGCGTCAAGCAGATACAGGCTTGGTATAGCCTTGAGGTCATACAAACCGGATTCGTGAAGCGTGCTTCCGGGATCGCGGGCGTTGATCCACTCCGAAGGAATCTCATCCCTGTAGGACAGCCACAGGTCTGTGTCCTCGTCCGGATACAGGGCGAGGACCACAAGCTGGCCGTTGCGCACCTTTTCCGTTATCACCGGAGAAGCAAGCATCCTTTCCCTTATATCCCTGCACATATTGCACCCTGGATTGCTGAAGAAGACCAGGGTACTGGGCGCTTTAATTCCGTAAAGGCTTCCGGGGCGGCCCTGGATTGTCAGATAGCTGAACTCTTCCGCGGGGGTTCCCACGCGGTTGCGGGCGGCCACCATAGCCTGGAAGGCGGCCTTGTCGCGCTGCTCATCGTCCAGGAAAGGACTTTCAGCCCTCGCCTCCAACACCGGGAGGTACAGTTCGTCATTGCGCATCTGCGAATTGGGGTCCCCGAAGACCTGGCGGCTGATGCTGCTGAAAAGCTCCAGCATTTCCGCATTGGCCGAAGCCTTGTCCATAAGGGACGCCATAGCCTTGGCCCCTGCTTCCGGACTGGACTCCAGCATCGCTGCAAAGGTCATGAATGTAGCCCCGAAGGCTGTGCTGTCAAGCCTCTGGGGTATGGTGGTGTCAGAAAAGTCGAAATTATCCCAGAAATGCTCGCAGAGCCAGCCTTGGGCGGAGGCCGGGTCCATAAGGCCCGGAGCGGAGGGGACTTGGAAGGAATACGGACGCTGCAGCGCTTCCGAAGCCTTCTTACCGCCCCGGACGCAACCTGTGAGCAAGACACACAGGGCAACGCAACAACCGTATATAAAAGTTCTCACGGAGCAAAAATACTAAATCTTTTGCTCCGTGAGAAGATAAAAATCAAAATCCTGAAACTAGAATAGGAATGCTACGCCGAAGCGGATGTCTGCGCTGTTGGCTTTGAAGTTGTCGCTCTGGTACCTGTTGGTAACACCGTAGTCATAACCGATGGTGAACCTGACTGCCTCCATAGCGTCAAGACCGATACCGCCGCCCACTGTTACGTTGAGTGGCTTGAAGGTGTGGTCGTAGTTGTCAACGGTAGCGCTGCCCACTTTGCTCTTGGATGACAATCCGTAGTAAAGTGTAGGGCCGGCGAAAAGGAATGCCTTGAGGTCGCCATTGTTGAATACGTTGAATTTTGCAAATACGGGTACTCCAAGGGTATGGTTGGCAACTTTGCCTTCCCAAAGCAGAAGGTCTTTGTTTCCTCCGGTATAAACATACCTGAGTCCTGCAACTACTGAAAAAGCACTTGTAAGGTTAAGGTCGGCAGTAGCCTGAACGTAACCTCCGTTAAGAGCATCGCTTGTGTTCTCTGATTTGGTGGTAGAGTTGATGAAACCTCCGCCGACGCCGAAGCTCTGAGCTGAAGCGCTGATGCAGCCGATAAGAAGGATAGCTGCTACAAGAATTTTCTTCATTTTAAGATTGTTTTGGTTAAACTTTGTACTGCAAATATAGCACTATTTTTTATAATGAGAAAAATAGTATCTTTGCCACGTTATGAGAAAATTGTACCTAATCCTGTTTGCAGCCATATTTTTTGCAGGCTGCGCCAAAGTATCCGACATCACAACCATCAACGGAACGTTCACTTCCGATGCCCCGGAGGGCGTTTTGCTATCCATCCCTGAAATGGAGATAGAGCAGATGGTAGAAGTGACGGACGGAAAATTCAGCGTGGAGGTCCCCACTGACATCACCACGGTGGGCAACATAGTTTCCGGGATGAGCGCCGTGGAGTTCGTTCCTGACGGAACGGTCCTGACCATCAATTTTGACGAGACCACCCCTACGGTGACATCGGACAAGCCAAAGATCTCCACCCAGGTGAAGTATGACAGCTTTATGCAGGGCATAGACGCGCTCCTGTCAAAGGAAGACGTAATGAGCGAGGAGCAGCTGGAACAGGAATTCCTCTCATACTGCGTGGAGGCCATCAAAGGCAATCCTGACAATGCGGTAGGTCTGACATCTCTTACCAATATCTACTATATGCTTCCCCTGGAACGTCTGGAGGAAGTCCTCGGGTACCTTTCACCCAATCTGAAGGAGAAGGAGCAGGTCAAGGATATCCTTACAAGCCTCGATGCCAAGAAATCTACCGCGGAGGGCGGAATGTTCGCAGACTTCACCGTAATCCAGGACCCTGACAAAGAGGCTGAGAGCACAGTCAAGTTCTCAGACTACATTGGAAAGGGCAAGTACATCCTGGTTGACTTCTGGGCCAGCTGGTGCGGTCCCTGCATCCGCGAGATCCCCAACCTGAAGAATGTCTATGAGACCTATGGAGGCGACAAGTTCGATATCCTGAGCGTTGCCGTATGGGACAAGCTGGAAGATACAAAGAGGGCCGCGGAAGAACTTGAGATTCCGTGGAACCAGATTGTGAACGCACAGCAAATTCCTACTGACCTGTATGGAATTGACGGTATCCCTCACATTATCCTTTTCGGTCCTGACGGTACTATCCTCAAGCGCGAGCTCCGCGGCCCTGCTATAGCAGCCGAGATAGCCAAATACGTCTCAGCCAACTAGTTGTACTGCAGCATCACATCATCGAAGTTCTTGACCATCTTGCTGGTGTTGTCAAGAATCATAGTGTTGTGCTCCTGCGGGTTGAACGGCTCCCAGGCGGGCAGGCTGGGGCAGTTGGGGTTTCCTGTCTTGATGAAGGCGATCCAGGCGTCGCTTACGGCATCGGCCATCTTGTAAGCCTCAGGTGTACCGCCAGTCATCTCCCTCTGGTTGGCTACGTTGTTGAACATGAACGGGAGTTCCATTCCGTGGCAGGCTGCCAGCGCATAGTCGTTGACGGGTGATTTCCAGGAGAAGAGATATACATAGGCGTTTGCACCGCCCTGGGCCTGCTTTGCAGTTGCCTGCCTGATAACGTTTCCGCGTGTCCTGAAATCTGTATAGACCAGCTCCTTGGGAGCCTGTCCCGGATAAACGCTCTCGAAATCGGCTACGTACTGGTCAAATTTATCCCCGAGCCTTGAGCCAAGGCGGGCCTTTACCTGCTCCATATCCAGAACAACGTTGTTGGTATATGTAAACTCATTGAGGTTGGATCCTATGAGCATAGGTACGTCCTTGCTGACTTCTGCTCCCATAGGGTCGAAAGGATGCTGGATGAGGTACTTTCCGTCAACGACGGGGCCGAAGCTTCCGCCTACCCTGCGGGTTGCGCGGTTTCCTGCAGCCACAAGCTCTTCGTATGTAAATCCGCTCAGGTCTACGTCAGGACCCGGCTTGAGGCCAAGTTCCTCTACTACCGCAACGCCAAGGGCCTTGCTGCGCTCAGGCTCCTGCTGGCGGAGCGTAGAGCCGCTCTGTACCACAGCCCTGTGGAACAGTCCCTTTGCGGAAGGCATTGCCATAAGGGTGGAAGTCTTTCCGCCGCCGCCGCTCTGGCCGCCTATGGTAACGCAGTTGGGATCTCCTCCAAAGGCTTCAATATTATTGTGGATCCACTCCAGGGCCTTTACAAGGTCCTGCATTCCAAGGTTGACTGACTCTGAATACTTTCCGCCAAGGGCTGTGAGGTCAATGTATCCGAGAATGTTCAGACGGTGGTTTACAGTTACAACCACAATGTCACCCTTCTCTGCAAGTGCCCTTCCCTCCTGTGCAGGGAGGAAGATGGCGGATCCGCTGGCGTAACCGCCGCCGTGTATCCAAAGGAAAACAGGGCGCTTCTTTCCGTCAAGGGCGGGTGTCCATACATTGAGCACCTGGCAGGCCTCGGAACTCTTCTCATTCTTGAATTCAAAGCCGAAGTCATAGTCCGAAGGCTGGCCGCCCCATCTCATATTCTGGTTCTGCATAGCCTGCGGCCCGTAGGACTGGGTCTTCCTTACGTTGTCCCATTTATCCGGTTCAGTAGGAGGCATAAAGCGCTCCGCCTTGGCGTATGGCACGCCCTTGAAAGTGTAGATGCCGGCATCGTTGTAACCCATTATCCTTCCGCTGGTAGTCCTGACAATGCAGTCGTCTCCGGTTGTAATGGGGCCTTTCACCGCACTCTGCTTGCTATTGTTGCAGGAGCAGAGCGCCAATGCTGCGAAAGCAGCCAAAATCAATAATCTCTTCATACTTTATCTGGTTTGATAGTGTTATTATTGCTGTCTCACCGACGCTTCGTGAATCAGTGAGAATATGTTGTTCACAAGTTCTTCTTCCAGGCCCGATGCCGCCGCCCTCTGCAGCGCGTCCTGCATTACACGGCCCCATCTCACAGGCTGTACTATGGAAATGCCGTTCTCCCTTTTCAGCGCCCCTATCTGGCGGCTTATCTCCATCCTGCGCGCCAGGTTGTCAATAATGTCCGCATCCAGGGAATCTATCTGCGAGCGGAGCATTTCCAGGCGATCCCTGTAAGCTGCGTCCGAACTGTCCTGAACCCTTGTCACAAGGCTGTCAAGGAGCTCCTTGAGCCGGGCTGGGCTCAGTTGCTGGGAGGCATCGCTCAGCGCCGCCGACGGGTCAGGATGGCATTCAATCATAAGTCCGTCCAGGCCCAGGTCCATAGCCCTTTGGGCTATTTCAGGGACCAGTTCACTGTCTCCGGCAATATGGCTGGGATCGCATATCAATGGCAATTGCGGCATCCGTTCCCTTACTTGGAGAAGCAGGTGCCACTTGGGGTCGTTCCGGTACCTGCCCGCAAGTCCCTGGGAGAAGCCCCTGTGCACCAGGATTATGTCGTTTATCCCGTTCGAGGCAAGTCTCTCCACCGCTCCCATCCAGAGGTCCACGTCGGGATTGACGGGATTCTTCACCAGCACTTTAGCCCCGCTGCCCTTGAGGGCGTCAGCTATCTCCTGCACCATGAAGGGGTTGGTAGTTGTCCTGGCTCCGATCCATAGCGTGCGGATGCCTTTTTCAAGACAAAGGCGCACGTGCTGGGCGGAAGCTACCTCAGTGGTGACTTCCAGCCCGAGGGTCTCCCGGACCTGGGCCAGCCAGTCAAGCGCCGGCGCTCCGGTTCCCTCGAAGCAGCCGGGATGGGTGCGGGGTTTCCACACCCCGGCACGGAAGATGTCCGCTCCAAGCTCCTTCACTGCACGCGCAGCCTGAAGAACCTGTTCCCGGCTCTCTGCGCTGCACGGCCCTGCTATCAACAGTTTATTCATTTTCCATAGTATAAAAGTCTATCATCCGCGCGATGGCTCTCTGGCATACGGGGCAGAAAGCCGGACACGCGTTAGTATTCATACGGCAGTCCTGCGACGGACGCCATACTCCCTTTGACTGATACCCTCCGCCCTCGAACAGGCCCACGCCGGGCTGTCCCATCATATCCTGCCATTTGGATGCGAAGTCAAAACGGGTGGTTATGTTCTGCTCCCAGGGCTCGGAATCCGGATAATAATACTCTACGAACTGGTCGTCATAATGATATTCGTCAGCGAGACCGGCAAAACTGTGGCCGAATTCGTGTACCACTACCGGGGCATAGGCCGAATGGTGAGCCGCCGTGAGTTCGTAGGAATTGTATATGCCTCCACCTCCGTAAGTGGAAGAGTTGGCCAGGATTATAATATGCTCGTAAGGAAGTCCTGCAATGAGGTTGTGCAGCCGGGTAAGCTGCAGCGTGGTCAGGTACCTGTCAGAGTAGAAAGTATCGAAATGGGACTCCAGGGCTGTATTTTTCCAGTCTCCCCTGCGGGGAACGCTCACGCCGCTGTCCTGGGATGGAATCATAGCAGCCCTGACGTTGAACCTGCCGCGCAGGGTTGAGAAAGGCTCGTGATTCATAAACGACGCCCAGGCGGCGCGGCAGTCTTCCAGGAAGAGGTCCATCTCATCCTGGGTGTAGCCTTCGGGGATTATGAGTATGTCAATGCACTCTGACACAGGGCCGCTGACCTGTATATCCACCGTGCTGGGCGGATTGGCTCCGATTGGCCGGATGAGGATATCTGAAGGATCAACGGGATGCGTCAGGGACGCGGCGGGCTTTCCGTGCAGGTCAAACAGTTCCACGGTTATGTTCACCCTGGACTCCGGCATAGGGAGCAGGAATACGTTCTCGAAAGCCTTGGTGACGCGGGTAGCCTCTTCAGTGGCCTGCCACTCCTGGAAAAGGGTGCTGAAAGACATCCGGTAGAGCACTTTTCCGCTGACGGCATCCTCCATACATATCTGGCCGTTGCCTCTCAGGGGCACCCGGTCCATATTCACGCGCCTTCCGGCCCAGGTATCAAAAGTGCTGAGGGAGGCGACGGAGATGGAGGCCTGCTTGTCAGTGCCGCTGAAAATGTAGTCTATGCGAAGCGTACGGTCCTTCAACTGGGCGGATGCGCTCAGGGCCGTAAGCGATGCTAGCAATATGACCAGGACTCTTTTCATCTGCTAAAAAGTAAAAGCCAGCGTGGTGCACAGCGCGCCGGAGCGCGGCTCCACCACCGGATACAGGGACACTGAAGTTTCCGGCGGAAGCTCCAGGCCGAACAGCCTCTTGATGGGACGCACCGAACTATAACCCAGGTGAGCGCTGGCAATGCCTATCAAGGCGCCGGCGGTGGTGTCCCACCACCAGTGGGTCTGGTGCGCCACGCGCCCGTAAGCCACTGCCGTGGCGGCGACGTAAGCGGCCGTTCCCCAGCCCCATCCGTATTCCAGCCGCACCAGTTCCGCGCCGGCATAGGCTGTAGCCGTATGCCCGGACGGGAACGAATTCAAGGCGGTCCCGTTGGGACGCTCTTCCTTGACGATAAGCTTTAAAGCGTTCACCACCAGGGCTTCCGACAGGAAGGTGGTGGCGGAGGCGATCAGTATGTCCGGATAGCCATCCATACTCTGTACGCCCATAAGGTCCAGTCCCAGGTTCATTGCGGCTGGCAGATACTGCACATAGTCTTCGTAATACCCTGTGTTCCTCTGCGCCCTTGCGGGGGCGAGGAGCAGGATGACAGCGGAAACCATAAGCAGAAACCTTCTCATATCAGTACAGTTCCTGGTTATAGTCAAAAAGGCAGTCACAGTCCTTGAGCAGCGGATTGGAAGCGTCCTTGTCCGACAGGATCACATCCTGCGGGGCAATTTTCCAGTCAATCCCAAGGGCAGGATCGTTCCAGGCTACCGCTCCTTCCTTGCCCGGGGCATAATAGCGGTCGCATTTGTACTCGAAAACGGCCTGCTGGGACAGCACGGCAAAGCCGTGTGCGAAGCCGCGCGGGATGAACAGCTGCAGGAAATTGTCCTCGGACAGTTCCACTGCCACGTGCTTGCCAAACGTGGGACTTCCACGGCGGATGTCCACCGCTATGTCCAACACGCGCCCCTTTACTACACGCACCAACTTGCCCTGGCTGAATTCCCCTTTCTGGAAATGCAGCCCGCGCACCACCCCGTAGGACGAACTGCTCTGGTTGTCCTGGACAAAGGTGACCGGGCGGACCAGCTCGTCGAACTCCTTCTGGGAGAATGACTCCAGGAAATACCCTCTCTTGTCCAGGAAAATCCTTGGGCGGAGCAGTACTATCCCATCTATGTCTGTTCGCAATACTTCCATCATTTTATCTTTGGCAGGCAACGTGCCAGGGAGTCCTTCCAATAAGGGACTTCCACCCCGAACGTCTCTGCTGTCTTGCTTTTATCCAATACCGAATAATGCGGCCTGCGCACCTTTGAAGGGAACTCGCTGGAGCGCAGGGGCTTTACGGCGCAGTCCCATCCGCCAAGGCGGCATATTTCACGCGCAAAGTCAAACCAGGAGACCACTCCGGCGTCCGTATAGTGATACACGCCCGTATGGCCCAGCATCCCTTTTTCTATGATGCCGTAAATGAAGGCCGCAAGGTCCTCTGCACAGGTGGGGCTGCCCACCTGGTCAGCCACCACGCCCACTTCCTGGCGGGTTGCCATAAGGGATGCCATGGTCTTTACAAAATTCTTCCCGTAAGGGGAATAAAGCCAGGCTGTGCGGATTATGATCGCCTTGCATCCTGATCCCACCAGTTCCTCCTCCCCTGCGAGCTTGGTGCGCCCGTAAACTCCCAGCGGATTCTTGGCATCGTTCTCCTTGTAGGGGACCCTTCCGTCCCCACCGAAAACATAGTCCGTGGAAATGTGTATGACAGTGGCGCCGCAGTCTATGGCCGCCAAGGCTATGTTCCTGACTGCCTGACGGTTGAGAAGGTCCGCGGCGGCGGCATCGTCTTCTGCCTTGTCAACGTTGGTATAAGCCGCGCAGTTGACAATGACATCCGCCTTCCGGGAAAGGAAGAAAGCCTTCACGGAAGCGGCGTCGGTAATGTCAAGATAAGATGTGTCCGCCCCGCTGAGCCGGCAGACATCAGTAAAGACATAATTGTTGGCGCTGTTCCGGGAGGCTGCGCGCAACTCGCTTCCGAGCTGGCCTTCCGCCCCTGTCACAATCACATTCATCATTGACAAATTTAACAAAAATACTCCAGTAAAGAATATTTTACCTACTTTTGTTAGACAATATCCCTTGTGATGGCTACAGCTGAAAAACCGGTAATCTATCTCTATACGGACGGTGCCTCCAGCGGCAACCCCGGCCCGGGGGGATACGGTGTGGTGCTCAAGTGCGGAGACCTTAGGAAGGAACTCTCAGGCGGTTTCGCCCGCACTACAAACAACCGGATGGAACTGCTGGCTGTCATCACCGGCCTGGAGGCCATAAAATGGCGCAACGCAACCGTAGAGGTCTGGAGCGACTCCACCTACGTGGTCAAGGCCGTGACGGAAGGATGGCTGGAGAACTGGGAGAGGAAGGATTTCAAGAAGGTCAAGAACCCGGACCTTTGGAAGCGCTTCCTGCCTCTTTACCGGGCCCACAGCGTAACCTTCCACTGGCTCAAGGGGCACGCCGGGCATCCGGAGAACGAACGCTGCGACCAGCTTGCCGTAGAGGCCGGACGGGCAGCCAATCTCCCAGATGATACGGGATATGTACCGGAAAATGCAGAATCAAGTAAAAACGAAATATAATGTCCAGGAACAGCAACAAACAGATTGTAGTGGGTATCACCCAGGGCGATGGCAACGGCATCGGCTATGAGGTCATAATCAAGGCCCTTGCGGATCCCCGTATCCTTGAGTCTTTCACCCCTGTCATATACGGTTCGTCAAAGATATTCGGCTTCTACAAGAAGCTCATCCACAATATTGAGCAGATGGACACCAACGTCATTTCCTCTGCAAAGGACGCCCACCCAAGGCGCATCAACATAGTCAACTGCCTGCCTGACAACGTGTTCGTGGAGCCCGGCCAGGCCACTCCGGAAAGCGCCAAAGCAGCCATCACTTCCCTGGAGTGGGCGGTAAAGGACATCCGCAAGGGTGACATTGACGTCCTGGTGACCGCCCCCATCAACAAGAAGGCCATGGTTGGCGAGGGCTTCGGATATACAGGACACACGGAATACCTGCAGAACGCCTTCGGAGTCAAAGACATAACAATGTTCATGGTAAGCCAGACAATGAAGGTTGGCGTGGTGACCGGGCACATTCCCCTGAAGGACGTCCCTTCAAGCATAACCAAGGAAAAGATTATCAGCAAGCTCAAACTGATGGACCAGTCCCTCAAGAGGGACTTTGGCGTGGATATGCCAAAGATTGCCGTGCTCAGCCTCAACCCTCACTGCGGAGACGGAGGCCTGCTGGGATCGGAGGAACAGAACATCATACGCCCTGCCATTGACGAGGCCGTGGAACAGGGAATCCTTGCCTTTGGCCCATATTCCCCGGACGGCTATTTCGGGCTCAGGGAGTACAATAAGTTCGACGCCACCCTTGCAATGTACCACGACCAGGGGCTCGAGCCTTTCAAGGCCCTGTCTTTCTCAGATGGAGTAAACTTCACGGCAGGACTGCCCATAGTGCGCACCTCCCCTGACCACGGAACCGCATACGATATGGCCGGACGCGATGCCGCTGACCCGCTTTCAATGAGGGCTTCCATCTTCGCGGCCATAGACATATACCGCAACCGCCTCGAATACGACAATCTCCTGGCGGGGAAACTGGTGGAACAGGAACTGGACCAGACAGAAGACGCCTAGATCCAGTCAGGGAACTTAAGCTTGCCTTCCAGGTTTGAAATCTGGGAGGCTCTTTTTTGTACGTAGGAGGAAGGCTTGGCGGCGTTGCGCGTGAGGGGCGACGGCAGGCAGGCGGCAATGAGGCAGGACTCGCGCCTGGTGAGCTCCGCCGCCTGCTTGCCGAAGAGCTCGCGCGCCGCCGCCTGCGCCCCGTAGATCCCGGGACCCATCTCTGCCACGTTCAAATAAACCTCCATTATCCTCTCCTTGCCCCAGATCCACTCTATGAGCAGGGTAAAATAGGCCTCCAGGGCTTTCCTGACAGCTGTATTGGAAGGGAAAAGGAACACGTTCCTGGCGGTCTGCTGGGAGATGGTGCTTGCTCCGCGCAGCCTTTTCCCGCTCTTGTACTCATCTATTGCAATGCGGATCTCCTTCCAGTCGAATCCCTTATGGGTGTCAAACAGGTTGTCCTCAGACGCAATGACCGCCTTGACCATCTCCGGGGAGATGTCCTCCAGGCGGGTCCATTTCTTATGGGTCTTGAAGGATTTGTCCTTCCGGTACTCTATGGAACGGCTAACCATAAGGGGAGTAACCCTGACGGGCATCCACTTGAGCACAAGCACCCAAAGGATGGAGAACAGCACCAGGAAGAGGGGTATCTTAATAAGCAGCAGCCTGAGCAGCTTCCCTTTTTTAGTCATAATCTGTGAGTTTCAGCCTCATTTTGACGCTCTTGAAGGCCCCGAAGTCCTTCTCCCCTTCCGGGACGAAGCCCAGAGCCCTGTAAGCGTCTCCGTCAGACCACCGCGGATCGGAATAAGTCATCACGTCATCCGGCCTGACAAGGGATATGAACTCTTCAAGAATCTTGCCCATTCCGCCAACCACCCGCACATCCGGCAGCGAGCAGTAGCGGATCCATTCATAGGAACGAACTTCCCTGCCGTCCTTGACCCATTTGCGGGCCTGGGAGAAGCTTGCGGCGGCCACCATTGTATCCTTGTCCAGACCAGCCTCGGATTCCCCTGTACGCCGCTTTACGAACAATGCGAAATGATACCGCCCGGTGGTGAAACCCATTCGGTGGCACCTGTCCATGAACTCCTGCGCAGTAGCCTTGTCTATCCTCTCCACCCGACAGTTCCGGGCATATACAGTACTGAGCTTAAGATTGTCCATCGGAAAGCACTTTATCTACCATTGGGGCAATCCGGTCATAATCGTAGCCGCGGCCAAGGGCATACTTCAGCAGCTTGAACTTGATCTGGGGATCGCCCTGGAGGGACTTGCATTTTGCCTGGAGCAGGCGCAGGAGCCTGTCATCCGCCTGATCGGCGTCAATCTGCCCGATTCCCTCCCTTATGGCGGCCTCCGGGATGCCCTTTGCCCGCAGCTTGAAGCGAATCTTGACAGGGCCCCAGCCTTCCAGGCGGGCCTTGTCCCGGGCGAAGGCTGCGGCGTACCGGGCATCGTCGATGAACTTGTCCGCAATCAGCGAATCGAGCATCTCCTGCGCCCCGGCCTCGTTGCCGTCGAGCGCTTTCAGGATCTTGCGGTATATGTCAGCGGAGCACTGCTCGCTTTTGGAGCAGAGGGCCTGGAATCTGTTGAGAACGGCGGTATCCATACTAGAAATCGTATCCGAAACTGAGGTAAGCGCCTACGCGGCTGGTTATGTCAGACCAGTGTACGGTGGCCTTCAGCGGCCCCAGGATAGTCTTGTATGAGAACTCCACCGCCGCTCCCAGCGCTGTAGGGCGCAGGTCGCTGGTGATGTCCTCCAGCCTGTCAGCATCCTTGAGGGCGGCAGCAATGGCGGAAACGTAGAAATTCTTCACCGGGTTGATTCTCAGGGTAGCGTCAACAACACCGGCGTAGTCTCCCACGACGGCGGCTTCTGCAAATCCGGGGAACGGTATGCGGTGGTCCACATATCGTCCGCTCATATATCCTCCTATGTAGTTTTTCTGGTAGATGTTGAAGATGTCGTTGTCCAGGACGGCCCTGGCGTGGAAACCCGGGATGAAAGCCACGTACTTTCCAAGAGGGAGAACCTGGTGTACGTCCAGCGCAGCCACGTGTACCGGTGAGAAATCCGGCGATGAAGACTTGTGGAAGATAAACTCATAGGTGGCGCCCAGGCTGATTCCCCTGGTAGGGTAATAGCCGTCATCGGTGGTATTTATGCGCAGGTCCCCAAAAATGGAATTGTAATTGCCGGAATAAAGTTTCATTGTCTCCGCATCCATCTTGGTTCCGTCATTGGTCAGCCAGGAATTCACCTGGTAGAACCTGTTCCTTGCACCCAGGCTTATGCCTGCCTTCTTCCAGCTGATGTCAGAGAAATAGATGTCTTCCTTGTGTCCCCAGTAACCTACCTGATATCTGGAATCGTCAGAGTAGATTATGTCAGCCACGTTGTTTTCTATCCTTGCCCTGGCGTTTAGGGTAGGGATGCCCGGCACATCCAGTTCAAAATGGGAATCAAGGTATTTGTCCCTGCCCACCCTGCCGGTGAACTCCACGGACGGTCCTCTCAGGTTCAGTACGCCGAAGCCTATGTTGAATATGAGTGAAACCAGTTCCTCGCTGTCCGCCCTGAAACCCAGCCCAAGCTGGTGCACGGGGCCCTTTTCACAGTCAAACATCAGATGGAAGGGCGCTTCCTCCCCGTAAAGGCGGTAGGTTACCATATTGAAGGAGCCTGTGGCGTAAATCATAGCCATTGCATCCTCGATCTCCGCTTTGGATACATAGTCGCCAGCACTGATGTCCAGCCTCTTGGAAAGGAACAGGGACTCCGGGTCGGTTATGCCGTTGAATTCAATCCTGTCTATCTGCACGTACTTCTCCCCTATGTCTATGGCTTTGTCATTATGCAGGCCGAGGTCGGCTCCCCGGACCTTTTCCCTTATCTCGGCAATCTGGTCTCCAAGGTCGCCTGCAGCCTCATATCCTTTCTGGATGATATCTTCTATGCTAGAATGGTCGAAACTGAGCATATTGTATCCCTTGAGGTCCGGCTTTATGAAAACGTCCACGTTCTCAAGGTTCTTGTCAAACGCTTCCCTTCCAAGCATATCTATGAGCGGCATCAGCAGGTTGCCAAGATTGTTGATTTCCGTATAGGTCTTGTCCGGATCGGACAGTTCAACACCTATGATTATGTCAGCACCCATCGCGCGGGCTATGTCGGTGGGGAAATTGTTCCTGGTTCCTCCGTCTATCAGGACCTTGCCCTGGTAGCGGACCGGGTCGAAAAGGCCGGGGATGGACATTGTGGAGCGCATTGCATCCACAATTGAGCCGCGGGACCAGTTGTACGCCTTGCAGCTCACCAGGTCAGACGCCACGCAGAAGAACGGCCTGGGGAAATCAGAGAAAGGAATGTCATCCTGATAGCCCACGGACAGGGACGATATCTGGTTGGTAACGTTAAGTCCGGCCACGAAACCGGCCGGAAGGCTTGTCCCCAGTCCAAAGCCAGAGTTCTTGGAACTGCCAAGCAGGCCCTCCACCTGGTCTTTGCTCAGGCCCAGGCTGCGCTCCAGCACCTTGTCCGGAGAATCATCCTCCAGACGCCTTTCAAGGTCCCTCCTGAGGTAATGGAACGGCAGACGCAGGCTGTACACCTCCCTGTATCTCTTGGTCTTGTACGATATGTATTCGCTTGGGACATCGTCGCTGAGAATCTTGCCCCAGTCAAGTGTCCTGAGCAGGGAATCCAGTTCCGCGGCGGAATAACCCATAGAGTAGAGTCCGCCCATCAGACCGCCCATACTGGTGCCTATCACCACGTCAATAGGTATCTCGTTCTCTTCCAGGTACTTGATCACGCCCACGTGGGCGGCGCCCTTGGCGCCTCCGCCGCTGAGCACCAGCGCCACCGTGGGGCGCTTCTCAGTGCGGCGGATGCCATTCAGGTAAGTCCTCATCTGCCTGACGGCAAGGGTGTCGTCCTGGGGATTGACACTGGAAGTGGAAAGCTGGGCTCCTGCGCGAAGCGGTGCGGCAAGCAACAGTGCAACTGCCAAATATCTAAAATAAGCTTTCATAATCTAAAGAAGGGATGCTGTCAGGTTATCATAATATTTCTTGGATACGGGAATGCCCTGCGGGCGTTCAGTACCTATGTCGGCGAAAAAGAACCCTCCGGGTTCCTTGCGGATAAGCCTCACGTGCGCCGGGTTGACTATGAATCCCCTGTGGGTACGGACGAATCCGGCTTTCTCACATAAGGGTTCCACGCTCTTGAGGGTATTGCGGAGCTGATACTTCTTTTCCGCCCCGTTCTCGTCAAAATGGATGATTACATAGTTCTCATTGGCCTCCAGATACATAAGGGACTGCGCGGAAGTGATGAACTTGAGCTGGTGCCTGCTGTCATAGAATTTGAGGCGGTTTTCAGGCTCTGCCGTGGAGGCGTTACGCGCCTGCGCCAATGCGAAAGCGAGCGTCAGGATCAAATATGGAATGATGAAGATGGAACCCAGGACCGAAATGGAGCGTCCAAGGAAAAGGAAGAACCCGTCCGTACCTTTATCCATAAGAGTCAGATAAAGGGCGACGAAGCAGGAAATGAGGACAATCTCCATTACGCACCACATTGCAAACCAGCCAAGCGTCATATCCAGATGCTTGCGCAGGAGGAACAGGATGAGCCTGCTGATAAGCATCACCACGAATATGATAGCCGTTACAATTGATATGTTGAATGAAAACAACTGCACTCCGGGCGTCTCACCGGTATGCATCAGGGAAACCAGATGCGACGGCTCATAAAGGAGCACGCTCAGGAGAAAGAATGCCGGAAGGCCGAAAACGTATAGAAGATGGGGTGAAAATCCATTCAGAGCCTTGGGGTATGAGTTCATATCTGTCACAAATTTTGATGTGACGAAAACAAGGTCAGTCTTTTTTCGTCAATAAAAATAACCGTTTCGTCACAAAATTAATGTTTATATCACAAAAAACCAACCCTCGCTGCCAATGTTTTACCAGAATGGGGATTGGACATAACTTTGCCTCCGCAAACAAGAACTTACTGTTATGAAAGCTCCCTCCTGGACCAGACTTGACAACGCATCCATCATATATCCCTCTTGCAGGACACGCAAGTACGCAACCATTTTCCGCCTGGCGGTAACCCTTGACCAGGAAGTCTCCCAAGACTTGCTGGGCCAGGCTCTCAGGAACAGCATCAAACGTTTCCCCGGATTCCGCTACACCTTGGACAAGGGATTCTTCTGGTGGTTCCTCCGCCGCCTTGAGAACGAGCCCGTAACCGCTCCCCCCTTTGCAATGCGCCCGTTCAGTTTCAGGAAAAACGGCGGATACCTTTTCAAGGCGGGATGCGATGGGAACCGCATTGTACTGGATTTCTTCCACGCCCTTACGGACGGCACCGGAGCAATGACATTCGCAATGAGCCTTACTGCAGAATACATACGCTTGCGCTACGGCGTAGATATTCCCGCCGGAAAATGGATCCTGGACCTTGACCAAGAGCCCCTCAAAGAAGAGATGGAGGACAGTTTCGACAGTTTTTCCGGAACGAAGGGATCCCTTGACAAAGAAGCCAGGGCCTACCATCTGCACGGCACTGAAGAAAGCGCAGGCAAACTGAACAACGTCAAGGTCAGCCTGCCGCTTGACAAGATGCTGGATCTGGCCAAGGAAAACGGCTGCACCGTCACGGAACTGGTAACCGCGGTGATGCTTCTCTCTCTTCAGGAAGTCCGTTCCAGCAAGCCCGTCATAGGAGACAGCCCGTTCCTCAAGGTGGAAGTACCGGTAAACCTCCGCCATATGTTCGGCAGCCGCACCCTGAGGAATTTCTCTTCATACGTGCATCTTGGGATAGATGTCAGGAACGGGAACCTGTCGTTCGGGGACATCCTCCAGGAAGTGAAACTCCAAAAGAGGCTCTATGTCAACCCCCACCGCCTTACAACCCGCGTGGCCGCCAACGTCGCGCTTGAGGACAACCTGGCCATACGCAGCATCCCCTTATTCATAAAGAGACTGGCAATCAACTTCATAAACAGCCACAAAGGGGAGAACTACTGTTCCCAGACCTTTTCCAATCTGGGAGAGATATCCCTTCCGGAAGGGATGTGCGGGCACGTGCGGGACATTGACTTCATCCTGGGCCGCCCGCAGCAGAAATCCGGCGCCTGCGCCTGTGTCAGCTACGGCAACCGGCTGAACCTTAATTTCTCAAGGAAGATAGTGGAACACGGCTTCGAGGACGCATTTGTCAGGAACCTTCAGACAATGGGTATTGAAGCCGGCGTGGAATACTCCATCCCTTCAGAAAAGGCAGGTGCAAGGAAATCCCCTTCCATTCCTATGCGCTGGGCCAAGGTTGGGATGCTCAGAACCCTTCTGCTTATCTAGCCGTTATGCTTTCCTGCGAGGAGACCGCAGGCGGCGAAAATGTCCTCTCCGCGCGATGCGCGGATGGTACAGGTGAGCCCGTGCGCGTTAAGGCGGTCCCGGAAAGCCTCCATCACTCCGTCCGACGAACTCACATACGGAAAATCAGGGATCTTATGGAACCGGATGAGGTTCACCCTGCACTCCAGGCCAGAAAGGAGGCGGATAAGGGCGTCTGCGTGGCGCTTGCTGTCATTGAATCCGCTGAACATCGTGTACTCGAAGCTGACGCGCCTCTGGCCGGTGAAGTCGTATTTGCGCAGAAGCGCAATGACGTCTTCAAGCGGCCAGGCTTTCTGGGCGGGCATCATCTGCAGCCTTTCCTCCGGAAAAGGGTTGTGCAGGCTGACCGCCAGATGGCACTTGCTTTGGTCCAGATACTGCTTGAGCCTGGGAAGGACTCCTATGGTTGACAGGGTTATGCGCTTTGGACTCCAGGCGAAGCCCCAGGGAGCGGTAAGCGCTTCTATGGCCCTGGTGACATTGCCGTAATTGTCCAAAGGCTCCCCCATTCCCATAAAAACGGCGTTGGTGAGTGCGGCGCTCTCCTCAATGGCCAGGAACTGGCTGAGGATCTGCGCGGCGGTCAGGCTGCCGTGGAAGCCCTGGCGTCCGGTCATACAGAATGCGCAGCCCATCTTGCACCCTGCCTGGGATGACACGCACAGCGTGCGGCGGTCCCCGTCAGGGATGACCACGGCCTCCACCGCTCCCCCTTCCACGGGGAAGAGATACTTGCGTGTCCCGTCGGCTGAAGTCTGGCATTCCATAGGGCGCACGAGTCCCGTATCGCACTCTTTGTCAAGCAGTTCGCGCCCGGCCTTGGATATGTCCGTCATATTGGCGAAATCGAATTCCCGCCTCACGTAAAGCCAGTTGGCAATCTGTTTTGCAGTGAATGCCGGAAGCCCCAGACGGAGCACCGTTTCCTTCAGTTCGGAAGGGCTTTTTCCCAGTAAAATATCTTTCATAAAATACACGGCAAAATTAGTGAAAAATACTATCTTTGTTAAGATAACAATAAAAAACAGACATTATGGCTAAAGAAGTTGAAGCAAAGGCTGCAGAGATGAATGCTGCAAAGCTCAAGGCCCTGCAGGCCACGATCGACAAGATTGAGAAAGATTATGGGAAAGGTACGATCATGAAGTTGGGAGATCAGCCACAATGGGACGTACAGGTAATTCCAAGCGGCTCCGTAGCCCTTGACCACGCGCTTGGAATAGGAGGCTACCCGCGCGGCAGGATCATCGAGATCTATGGTCCTGAATCCAGCGGAAAGACCACACTGGCAATACACGCTATTGCCCAGGCTCAGAAACAGGGCGGCATAGCCGCTATGATCGATGCGGAACACGCATTTGACAGAACCTATGCCAAGGCACTTGGCGTAAACCTTGAGACCCTGCTCATATCCCAGCCGGACAACGGCGAGCAGGCCCTTGAAATAGCGGACAACCTCATCCGCTCCGGAGCAATAGACATCATTGTCATAGACTCCGTGGCCGCCCTCACCCCAAAGGCGGAGATCGAGGGAGAGATGGGAGACAACAAAGTGGGTCTGCAGGCCCGCCTTATGAGCCAGGCCCTGCGCAAACTCACGGCAAACATTGCAAAGACCAACACCTGCTGCATCTTCATCAACCAGCTCAGGGAGAAGATAGGCATTATGTTCGGCAATCCTGAAACCACCACCGGAGGAAACGCCCTCAAGTTCTACGCTTCCGTTCGCATTGACGTCAGGCGTACCACCCAGCTCAAGGACGGAGACGAGGCCACCGGCAACCGCACCCGCGTAAAGGTGGTGAAGAACAAGATGGCCCCTCCTTTCAAGAAGGCGGAATTTGACATCGTATTCGGCGAAGGCATCTCGCACGTGGGAGAAATTGTGGACCTCGGCGTCGAGTTTGACATAATCCACAAGTCCGGATCCTGGTTCAGCTACAATGACCAGAAGATAGCCCAGGGCCGTGAGGCCGTCAAGCAGCTGCTCAAGGACAATCCCGAGCTCTGCGATGAGATCGAGGCCAAGATCCGCGAAGCCCTTGCCAACGTTAACGACTGATTATGGAAAAGATTATCCTCACAGGCGACCGTCCAACCGGTCGCCTTCACATTGGACACTACGTGGGTTCCCTGCGCCGCCGCGTAGAATTGCAGAACAGCGGGGAATATGACAAGATATTCATAATGATTGCCGACGCCCAGGCTCTCACTGACAATGCGGACAACCCTGAAAAGGTCCGCCAGAACATCCTGGAAGTGGCTATGGACTATATATCCGCAGGCCTGGACCCTGAAAAGAGCGTCCTGTTCATCCAGAGCCAGGTAAGCGAGCTTACGGAGCTTACCTTCTTCTACCAGAACCTGGTAACCGTCCAGAGGCTCCAGCGCAACCCCACCGTAAAGCAGGAAATGCAGCTCCGCGGCTACAGCGACGACAACGCGGACAACAAGGCCGGCATCCCGGTGGGCTTCTTCTGCTACCCTATAAGCCAGGCATCGGACATAACCGCCTTCAAGGCAACCGTGGTGCCTGTGGGTGAGGACCAGGAACCAATGCTGGAACAGACCCGCGAGATTGTCCGCAAATTCAACTCCACGTATGGGGAGACCCTTGTGGAGCCGGACATTATGCTTCCGGACAATGCCGCCTGCATGCGTCTTCCCGGAACAGACGGCAAGGCCAAGATGAGCAAGTCCCTTGGCAACTGCATCTACCTTTCGGACCCTGCCGACGTAGTCTGGGAAAAAGTCAAGGGAATGTACACAGACCCTCAGCACCTCCAGGTATCAGACCCCGGACACATAGAAGGCAACACCGTATTCACCTACCTTGACGCCTTCTGCAAACCGGAGCATTTTGAATTGTTCAGGGACGCCTTCATAGGCAAGAAGGTCTCGTTCACGTTCAATTCCCTGGACGAAGTAAAGGACCAGTACCGCGCCGGAGGCCTCGGAGACATGATGATAAAGAAGTTCCTGAATTCAGTCCTCAACGACACCCTCGAGCCAATACGCCAGCGCCGCCACGCCCTTGAGCAGAACATCCCGTATGTTTACGAGGTGCTCCGCAAAGGTTCCGAGGTGGCCCGCGCAGCAGCGGCAGAGACCCTTGCCGACGTCAAGAAGGCTATGAAAATCAACTACTTCGACCCTGGCGTCCTTGACGAACTCATCAAAGAGCAATCAGAGAAATACAGCAAATAGATAAAATGAAAAGAATCCTTTCCATCCTGGCGGGAGCGCTGTTCTGCGCATTCCCGGCTCTCGCCGACGAAGGTATGTGGCTGCCTTCACTCATTTCCCAAAGAATAGCCGACATGCAGGCCAAGGGCTTCAAGCTCGGGGCCGAAGACATATACAGTGTCAACCAGGCCTCGCTCAAGGATGCAGTGGTGCTGTTCGGAGGCGGATGCACCGGAGAGGTGGTCTCCAAGGAAGGGCTTCTTTTCACCAACCATCACTGCGGATACAGCTATATCCAGCGCCACAGCAGCGTGGAGCACGACTACCTCAAGGACGGATTCTGGGCGCTCACGCGTGACCAGGAGCTCCCCAACCCGGGCCTTTCCGTCAGTTTCCTTGACAGGATGGAGGACGTGACGTCCGTGATGCTGGCGGCGGAAGACAAGCAGCTTGCCGCTGCCGAGCTTGTGAAACAAGCCACTGCGGGCGGCAAGGGGCTCAGCGCCTCCGTAGAGGCCCTGTACTACGGCAACCAGTACTTCCTGTTCGTTTACAGAGTGTTTACCGACGTACGCTTCGTGGGCGCTCCGCCTTCCTCCATAGGCAAGTTCGGCGGCGACACGGACAACTGGATGTGGCCGCGCCACACGGGAGACTTCTCCATCTTCAGGATCTATGCTGACAAGGACAACAATCCCGCCCCCTACTCCCCTGACAACGTGCCATACACCCCCAAGAAGTACTTCAAGGTGTCCCTGGCCGGTGTAAAGGAAGGCGATTTCACATTTATCTACGGCTTCCCCGGCAGCACCCAGGAATACATCACTTCCGATGCGGTCCGCTATATATCAGAGGTTTCGGACCCCGCCAAGATAGGTCTCCGCACCCTCAGGCTCGACGCCCAGAAGAAGTATATGGGCCAGAGCCAGGCCGTGCGCATCCAGTATTCCTCAAAGAACGCTTCGGTGTCCAATTCGTGGAAGAAGTGGCAGGGAGAGATGAAGGGCATACGCAAGATGAAGACGGTGGAGAGCAAGAAAGCCTACGAGGCCGCCTTTGAGAAATGGGCGAAGGGAACCCGCTACGAGGGCCTGACCGAAAAACTTGCAGACCTTTACCGGCGTCTGGAACCCTTCAACTATGCCCGCGAATATACTTCCGAGTCCGCCTTGGCGGTGGAACTGCCGCAGTTCGCATCCTCTTACTTCTCCGCCCAGCCCGAAAACCGCCAGGCAGTCAAGGACAACTTCCTGAAGGACTACTATATGCCCATAGACAAGGAGAGTTTCGTGGCCCTTATGACGGCCTACGGCAAGAATGTGGACGAAGAGTTCCGCCCGCTCTATTATGAGCAGCAGATGGCCCTGTACGGCAGCGAGCAGGCCTGGGCGGACGCCCTTTTCAGCTCGCCCTTCGCCCGTGGGGACTACTCCGACGTGGAGAACGACCCCGTCTATATCTTCCGCAGGGAATTCGTCAAGTACTACAACGAGGAGCTGGCTTCCGTTTGCTCCAGCCTCAACCGTCAGATCACCGACCTCTACCACGACTATATGCAGGGCCAGATTGAGTTCGAGCCGGACAAGACCTTCTATCCGGACGCAAACCTCACGCTGCGCGTGGCATACGGCAAGGTTCAGGGTTACGAGCCGCAGGACGGAATCTACTACCATCCTCAGTCAACCCTTACCGGAATAATAGAGAAGGACAATCCGGATATCTTCGATTACGATATCCCCCAGGCGCTCCGCGACATATACGCCACCGGCCTCTATGACGATCAGCCGGTTTGCTTCCTTGCCACCAACCACACTACCGGCGGCAACTCCGGAAGCCCCATCATCAATGCGGACGGCAACCTGATAGGCCTCAATTTTGACCGCGTATGGGAAGGCACCCAGAGCGACGTCACCTTCGACCCTGAGATCTGCCGCAACATCAGCCTTGACGTGCGCTACCTGGTATTCGTCGTGGACAAGGTCTTCCACGCCGGCGCCATCCTCCAGGAAATCGAATTCGTCAACTAGTCATTGCCGCAAAAGTCGTCAACTAGTCATTACAAGACAGAAGAGAGGGGTCTCTGCAAAATCGCCACAAAAGCAGGCTTGACGCCGAAAGCGATTTTGCAGAGACCCCTCTCTTCTGTCTTGTACCGCAGCGGCTTAGTAAGCCTTGGCGATGGCGAGGAAGTCGTCAGCCTTGAGGGAGGCGCCTCCGATGAGGCCGCCGTCGATGTCGGGCTGGGCGAAGAGCTCAGCGGCG
The DNA here is from genome assembly GCA_017960545.1 of Bacteroidales bacterium. Classification (GTDB taxonomy): domain Bacteria; phylum Bacteroidota; class Bacteroidia; order Bacteroidales; family UBA932; genus Cryptobacteroides. The sequence continues at coordinate 13,240 of JAGCYZ010000054.1, read as the reverse complement.
TTGGAAGGCTTGCAGCTTCCGCCGTAGAGGATTGTCATATCGTCAGCAACCTGTGCGCCGAACTTGTCGGCAAGCACCTTGCGGATGAAAGCGTGGATTTCCTCTGCCTGGGCGGCGGTAGCGGTCTTGCCGGTTCCAATAGCCCAAACAGGCTCATAAGCGATGACGATGCTCTTGAGCTCCTCGGCTGTGAAGTTGAAGAGAACGTTCTCGATCTGGGTCTTGCAGATATCAAAATGCTTTCCTGCTTCCCTCTCGTCAAGGTTCTCACCTACGCAGAGGATGACGCCAAGGCCGGCCTCAAGGGCGAGCTTTGTTTTAACGACAAGCTTCTCATCTGTCTCTCCGTAATACTGGCGGCGCTCAGAGTGGCCAAGGATGGTCCACTGGCATCCAACAGACTTGAGCATTGAAACGGAAACCTCTCCGGTATATGCACCGGATGCGTGGTCTGCGCAGTTCTGTGCAGAAAGTTCAACCCTTGTGCCCTCCAGGACCTCGCTGAGGCAGCAGAGATGGGTAAAAGGAGCGGCTACAATAAGACCAACATTTGCGGGAACCTCTCCGGCCTTTGCCACAACGGCCTTTGCGAGTTCCATACCTTCCTGGCAAGTGGTATTCATTTTCCAGTTGCCGGCTACGATTTTCTTTCTCATATAATAGTGTGAATTAATTTTTTCCGGGCGCAAAATTACTATTTTTGTACGAGAAAACGAATGATATGAAAAGATTAATACGAATTATGATCAGCTTCGGAGCTTTGGCAATCATAGCCGGATGCCAGCAGAGGACGGCGGAAGAAATCAAGGAATTCCATTACCTCCTGGACGAATTCGCGGACCTCAAGGTAATGAGGTACAAGGTACCCGGATGGGAAGACCTCACATTGCAGCAGAAAGAGTACGCATACTACCTGGCCGAGGCCGCAAAATACGGAAGGGACATTCTCTGGGACCAGAACGGAGAATACAACATACGCATTAGGCACGCAGTGGAGAACATCCTTGAGAATTATGACGGGGACCGCAGCATTGAGGAATTCAAGCAGTTCGAGACCTATGCTAAAAGGCTGTTCTTCTCAAACGGAATATACCACCATTATGCAGAGGACCGCTTCGTTCCCGAGTGTTCTCTCTATTATTTCGAGATGCTTATGGAATCCGTGGGAGACGGCGACAAATGCGCCCGTCTCATTCCCATCATCTACGGGAATAAGGGCAAGGACCAGCGCCGCTCCACCAGCACGGACGGAGATATAGTCCAGCTGTCAGGCGTCAATTTCTACGACGGGGTAACCCGGAAGGAAGTGGAAGACTATTACGCCTCCATAGCGGTTCCGGACGATCCCCATCCAATCTCCTATGGCCTCAACACCAAGGTTGTAAAGGAGAACGGCAAGGTAGTGGAAAAACCCTGGAAAGTTGACGGAATCTACAGCCGGCCGCTGCGCAGGATATGCGAGCAGCTGGAAAAGGCCGCTGCAGTTGCCGAGAACGACACCCAGAGGCAGGCCCTGAAACTCCTTATCGAGTACTATAAGACCGGTGACCTGCGCAAGTGGGATGAGTTCAACGTAGAGTGGGTAAAGGACACCGAGGGCACGGTAGATTTCATTAACGGCTTCGTAGAGGATTACAACGACCCCCTTGGCCGCAAGGGAGCCTGGGAAGGTTATGTGAACATCAAGGACAAGGCGGCATCCGAGCGCACCGAGATCCTGTGCGGAAACGCCCAGTGGTTCGAGGACAACGCCCCCATCGACCCGCGTTTCAAGAAGAAGGAAGTCAAGGGCATCACTGCCAAGGTTGTGAACGCCGTATGTCTCGCTGGAGACAGCTATCCTTCCACCCCTATCGGAATCAACCTACCCAACGCGGATTGGATACGCAAGGACCACGGCAGCAAGTCCGTGACCATTGCCAACATCACCCACGCGTACGACTATGCCGCCGAGGAATCTCCGGCAAGCGCCCTCAAGGAATTCGCTTATGACGATGCCGAGATAGAGCTTTACAAGAAATACGGCTCCTATGCCGATGAAATCCACACAGACCTGCACGAATGCCTCGGCCACGGATCCGGCCAGCTCCTTCCCGGAGTTTCAACCACCGCCCTGGGAGAGTATTCTTCCGCGCTGGAAGAGGCAAGGGCAGACCTTTTCGGCCTGTATTATACCGCAGATCCAAAGATGGTGGAACTGGGAATAATGCCTGATCCGGAAGCATACAAGGCAGAGTACTCCGCATATATCCGCAACGGCCTGTTCGTCCAGTTCAACCGCGTGGAGCTTGGCCGTCCCAATACAGAAGCCCATATGCAAAACCGCAAGCTCATTGCAGAATGGTGCTATGAGAAGGGAGCCAAGGACAATGTGATAGAAAAGAAAGTGCGCGACGGCAAGACATACTTCGTGGTCAACGACTTCCAAGCCCTGAGAGGCCTGTTCGCCCAGCTCCTGGCAGAGATCCAGCGAATCAAGTCCGAGGGCGACTATGCCGCCGGAAAGAAGCTCATCGAGACCTATGCCGTAAACATAGACCCTGAGCTCCACAAGGAGGTCAAGGCACGTTACGAAGCCCTCAATCTCAAGCCTTACGGCGGATTCATCAACCCGGAAATCGTCCCTGTTTACAAGGGTAAGGACATAGTGGACTACGAGATCGTTTACAAGGACAACTACCTTGAGCAGATGCTCGAATATGGAAAAAAGTACGCTACTCTCGAACTTTAACTACTATCTGAGGATAGAACGCAAGATGTCACCCAACACGGTGGCATCTTATTGTTCTGACGTGGCGGACTTCGCTGAATTCTGCGTCGGCAGTCCGGCTAAGGCTTCCACTGAAGACATCACGGGATACATCGGCGCCCGTGCCGGGGAGCTTTCCAAGCGTTCCCAGGCCAGGCTGCTCAGTTCCCTGCGCTCGTTCTTCGACTGGACGGTCCTGGAAGGCCTCCGCCCTGACAATCCCTGCGACAATGTGGATTCCCCAAAACTGGGGCGCTATCTGCCTGCGGTCCTGAGCATAGAGGAGGTGGACAGGATAATCAGTTCTGTTGACACTTCAACCGCCCGCGGCCTGCGCGACAGGGCAATCCTGGAAACCCTGTACGGCAGCGGCCTCCGGGTGAGCGAAGCCGTGGGGCTGCGCATCTCAGACCTTTACCTCAAGGAAAGGTTCCTTCGCATCATCGGCAAGGGAGACAAGCAGCGGATAGTGCCGGTTGGCGGCAGCGAAGCGGAGGCCATAGAGGCCTATCTTGCTGCGCGAGAGACCCCGGCCGGACCGGAGTACGACGACATCCTTTTCCTGAACCGCTTTGGCAAAAGCCTCAGCCGCGTTTCCATGTTCAAGATGATCAAGGCACAGGCCATAGCGGCGGGTATTTTCAAGGACATATCCCCCCACACTTTCAGGCATTCATTTGCCACGCACCTGATAGAGAACGGAGCAGACCTGCGTGCCGTCCAGGAAATGCTCGGTCACGAAAGCATCCTGACTACGGAAATCTATACACATATTGACAGCTCCACCTGGCAGGCCGCCGTCCTGGAGCATCATCCAAGAAAGGCCTAGAAAACCTCTGTCCTGTTCTCCGGCACGTACCAGAGGCACCCGGTAACATTATCATAGCCCATTTTACGGTACAGGCGGACATACTCCTGCACCTGACTGCGGTATTTTGCCCTTGGCGCTCCAAATTTGTAGTCCACCACCACGGTCCCGTCCGGGCCGCTGACAACCCTGTCGGGCCTGTGCAGCTGCCCGTCCTCCCCTATTATGGACACCTCGTTCAGCGAGGTGACTTCCGGTCCGAACCACTCCGGATGGGCCAGGATGGCGTCCCTCAGAAGGGCGTAATCCCTTTGGGCATCTTCCTGTGGAAGGAGGCCGTCCCTGACAGCGGCGTCAACGGCATCCTTAAGGTCATCGGCAGTTCCCACCTGGGACAGGATATCGTGCAGGACAATACCGTTGATTCGCGGAGAAACCTTGGTGCCGATGCCGTCCTCGCTGAAGAAGTCAGAGGAATCGTCAGGTACGGGAAGACGGGAGCCAACCGGGATTGAGAGATAATCTCCCTGTATGGTGTTTCCGTCATTGTCAGGACGCTTCAGGGAACTGAAATCGTACGGAACGCCGTAACAAAATCCGCTTGTCTTGGCAAATGCGAACAGCACCTGGGACATATTGGAAAAAGACAGTCCCTTCCCTTTTTCCACCGCATCCCGGAACGACTTTGCCGGTTCCTTTGCTATTACGGTAAGCTGGTTGACAGCCCTGGTAAGGGCGACATAGAAAATGTTCAGGTTGTCTATGGCCTGCATCTTCTGCTCCACCTCCAGGTCCTTGTCAAAGCAGGAATTGGCAGTGGTTCCGGCATAAAGCTTTACAGGGTAACGTACGCCGTCATAAGCGCACCAGACATCGCCCGCCTGATAAAGGTCAACCTTGTCTGCATACGGGAAGATGACATACGGGAACTCCAGTCCTTTGGATTTGTGGACCGTAATTACGCGTATGGAGTCCGATGCGGGAGGTGAGGATATCTTTACCTTGGCGTCCTTCCAGTACTTGAGGAATGCCGCCAGGTTGTTGCCGTTAACGGACACCCAGTCCTGAAGGTTGTCCATAAAGGACTGGATATGAAGGACCTCGCCCGCAGCTTCCTGCGGATACTGCGCAAGCAGGGAGCGCAGGAAGTACTCGCAGAGGTCCGTGAGGGAATGGTAGGCCTGCGGATACTCCATATCAAGGGACCGGGCATAGAACGAACTGATGGTATTGTCCTTGTTGTCCAGACATTCAAGCAGGGCCACCAGGCGGCGGACCGTCACCGCGGACTTGGCGTCAAGGGAGTCGTCAGTTATAACCGGAAGTCCTTTGCCAATGAGATATTCAGCAACCGCGGCTCCCTCCTTGTTGGCGCGCACCAGCACCGCTATGTCACTGTAACGGGCGCCCTGCCCGCGAGCCTGGCCGATACAGTTGAACAAGACATCCAGCTGGTCCTTGTCCGGGACGAACTCGATCCGGACCATTCCGGGGGCGGGATCCTTGGCCTTCACCTTCTGGCGCACATCAGAGTACAGGTCCGAAAGGCCAAGCTGAGCGGCGGCGTACTCAAAGAAGCGGTTGTTGAACTCCACAATCTGCGAGCAGCTGCGCCAGTTGCCGTCCAGAGGCTCTATGGATGCCCCGGGGAACTGGGATGGAAGGCGCGAGGCAAGCAGCCTCCAGTCCGAACCCCTCCACCTGTAAATGCTTTGCTTGACATCTCCCACTATGAGGCTTGAGTTGCCGTTGTCATTGCTTTCCTTGAGCAGCGGATAGAAATTGTCCCACTGGACGTCGGAAGTGTCCTGGAACTCATCCAACAGGAAATTGCGGTACCTTACCCCCAGTTTCTCATAGACGAACGGGGCGTCGCTTCCGTCAATTATTCCCTTGAGGATGGTTGTGGAGTCGTCCAGGCACATAATGTTCTTTTCCCTGGTCAGGGCGTCCTGGCTGGCGTAGTAATCCCTGGCTATTCCCAGGGTGTAGGTCAGGGGAAGAATGATCTGGGCGGTGTTGTAGAGCTTGTAACCTTCCAGGAAATGCGCCTGAGCCTCACTTGAAGCGTTCTTGAAGGCCGTAACCCTTGGATATGGTATCTTGCCCAGGCGGCCGGCGTCACCTGCCAGTTCCGGGGCCAGTTCATACGTCCTCTTGTTGAATCTCTCTATGATCCTTATGCATTCCGCCCTCTTCTTTGCCAGATTTTCCTTGGAGAGCACCTCCGGGCTCTGGCGCAGGGTGCGGAGCTGCCCGCATATCGAATACAGGTCATTTTCCAGATAAAGGCGCTTCCCTTCCGACAGCTGCCTGACCACAAGCTCGTCAAGCCAGTCTATCAGTTCCCTGTCTTTTTCCGTGATGCCGTCCAGAAGCCGGTCCACTGATTCCCTGACCACCGCGGGAGTGTCCAGTTCCACCTGATAGGCGGAGAAATAACCCAGTTCACGGGCGAAAGACCTGAGCACCTGCTGGAAGAACCTGTCTATGGTACTTACGCTGAAGGCGCTGTAATCGTGCAGGATGGATACAAGGATGCGCTCTGAGCGGGGATCCTCCGCAGCCTTCTCGTGGAGGCGCCGGAGGATTCGGCTTTTCATCTCCGCGGTGGCCTTGTTTGTGAAGGTCACGGCAAGGATGTGCCTGTAGGCGTTCTCGTCTCCGGATTCCGCCAGGCATTTCAGATATGTCTCGGCCAGCTGGAAGGTCTTTCCCGAGCCCGCCGACGCTTTCTTAATGTCTATCATTTCCCGCAGAGCATTTTAAAGTCACAATATGAGCATACCTTGTCATCGGAGGTGCGCCTGAAGCCCGTATGGGGGTCGAACATCTCTTTGAAGGTTTCTTCAAGCCGTATGTCCATCTGCCTTATGAACTCCTTGCTGCATTCCTGTACCGGCACCGGCTCCTTGAACAGCCTGACCGTAGGATAGATGGAATTGAAGATCCGCGCTTCAGGATATTTCTCCATTACAATTTTGTCATATACATACAGCTGGAAGGCGATCTTTGGCCTGTCCGTGGATTCCGGAGAGAATATCTTGTCCGCCAAGGTCTCAGCGTTGCCGTCATCTATCGATATCTCCTGGTCCGTCACCTTGCCGGTCTTGTAGTCTGACACGCGCACCATCCCCGGCCTGAGGGAATCCAGCCTGTCTATGTAGCCCTTGAAAGGCCTGCCGCATATATCCACCTTATCCTTCACTTCCAGGCTCAGGATATTGAAGCTGTCAGCGCCCTGACCTTCAAGGAGTTCGCAGTCCCTGCCCAGTATCTGTACGGCATACTTGCAAATGACGTTTGCAAATATCAGGTTACGTCCTGTCACCTCCGGCGTCTTGAGTTCGGTCCTGATCAATTCGTGGATCTTGGCCTTGAGGGAGGATTCATCCTTAGCCCAGCCTTTGAGGTAATCCGCCTTCACAACCCCGCCTTTGACACTGTAGATGTGCTGCATAAGCTTGTGCAGGACATTCCCTATCTGGTTGGCCTGCAGGGATTCCTCAACGTCCTCGACCTCTTCCAGCCCCTTGACGGAAGAATAATAGAACTTTGCCGGGCAGGCCAGATAGCTCTGTATGGAAGATGCGGAGAAAATCGTTTCTTCCAGTACCTTTATGTCTTCCGGGGTCTTTTCTATGGGGAGCGGAGGCTCCGGCTTCACAATTGGCGAATTGACCGTCACGCGCTTGAATTCCTTGCCGAAATGCAGTTCCAACTGCTTTATATAACGGCTCTCCTCCCCGCTCCTGAGACCCTCCGTGCGAGAATCATACAGCAAGTAGATGCGCCTGGCCCGTTGTATCATCCTGTAGAAATAATACGCCCAGACCGCATCCTGATACTCATAGGCGGGAAGGCCGAATCCGCGGCGCAGCTCCGGGGGGATGAAGGACGAACTGACGTCCCTGCGCGGAAAGACACCCTCGTTGCAGGAGAGGATGATGAGGTTCTCGAAGTCCAGGGCGCGCGTTTCCAGCGGTCCCATTATCTGGAGCCCCTTGAGGGGCTCTCCCTTGAACGGGACGCTGCGGGACGCTTCCGCCTGGACTATCAGGCGCGCGAAGGTCTTTGGCAGCACGGCGATCTCCTTGCTCCTCAGCCGGTTGAGATCCTGATAGTACTGCCGCGCGAAGTCCAGTTCCAAGGTCATCCCGGGTGCGTCTTTCAGCAAAATCCCAATCTGGCCCGCAAGCCCCAGGAGGTACTCCGAAAGGGCCGACGCCTGGGCTCCGGAAGCATCTGCAGGATCCTGGACTACGGGGAGGAATATGGCCCTAAGCAAAGGACTGGCAGAGAATTCTTCCTGTGGGATGTAATATTTGGCCTCCTTGCGGACCTGTTTGATCACCTCCGCGCCTGCGTCGTCCAGAATGGAAGTCAGCACGGAGTTGGAGAACACCGCCCAGACATTCCTGTGGTAGAACATCCACCTGCCGTCCTTGAAACGCAGGTTGAGCTGCATACGGGCAAGCTCATCCATAAGGGCAAAGAACGCGCTTCCCTGCATGGGATAGCCCATTGTCACGTTTATGTCCTTTATCTGCTCCGGGATGGAGTTAAGCACGGGTATCAGAAGGCTTTCCTCCGGGAGCACCACCGCGGTATCCAGTGACCCGGGATTCACGGAATCCAGGATTCTGGGAAGCTGCTTGGCGCAGCCCACGGAGGACGGGACGCCTATCACCTCTATATAAGGTTCCCCAAGGGGTTCCGGATCAGGCGTGAAAGCCTGCGGATAGGCCGCCACGTTGTCCCTCATAAAGAAGGAAGAACGGTTGCGCGGATCCTTTATCATTTCGGAGGAATAATCCCAGCAGAACTCCGCTATTCCGGCATCGCGCATACGCGATAGAACCTTTTTCTCGCATTCGCACAGGGCGTTGAGCCCGGTGAACACAAATGTGGTGCCTGCGGGGAAATATCTGCCCAGGATATCAACTGCGGATTGCTCCTGAAGGCTTTCTGCAAGATCACGGTAAACCATTCCCCCATAGGACATCCCGCGGCTGCGGAGGGTCTCCCTGAAGCGGCTGTACAGCGGGAACAGTATATTCCAGATTTGCAGGAAGCGCTGCTTCACCGGCCCCTGACGGGACGCCTCATAGCTTCCGGAGGCGCCAAAGTTTGAAAGGAACCGTTTGACCGCCTCTTTCTGGGAGTCTGTAAGGTAGGAGAAATCGTCCTGCATCTCCTTATACTGGGACACGTCCGTGAAGAGGTTTGCGGCCGGGACCAGGTATTTGTCCACATCGTCAAAATCTCCAAGGAGGACATCGCCCCAGAATATGAAATCGTCCAAGGATTCCGCGGCCGGATTGAGCTCCTTATAGCAGTCATAGAGCACCAGGAGAAGGTTGATCCTGTCCACGGGCCTTGCGCCGCTTATCTTGTAGAAGAAATCGTTCACTGTAAGCATTGCGGGGGCAAGCACCGGCTTCCCGCTTTCCCTGACCAGGTCTGACAGCCACTTCTGGAAGAAGAGCTGGGAACGCCTGTTTGGGAAAACAAAGCAGAAACGGGATATTTCACCTGTGGCGAAATAGTGCTCCGCCACTTGCTTCAGGAACTGTTTCATAGGTTACAGCTTGAGGACGGAGTCAGAATAACCGGCTACGGCGTCCCTGTGGGATATGAACAATACTGTCTTGGTGGAATGATATGCGCTGTAAAGGCTCTCAAGGAGTTCCTTCTCGGTATCCGCGTCAAGCGCGGAAGTGGCTTCGTCCAGGATAAGGATGCCGCCGGGATGGAGCAGCGCCCTTGCTATGGCTATACGCTGGGACTGGCCCTCGCTAAGGCCGCTTCCCACCTCTCCGCAGCGCTCGTCCAGGCCTTCCGGAAGGTCTCTGACAAAATCCGCCTTGGCCTGCGAGAGCACGCGCCACATATCCGCTTCCGTGGCTTCTGCATTTGCCAGAAGCAGGTTCTCGCGGATGGAGCCGCTGAGCAGGCTGTTGCCCTGCGGGACATACATGAAATTGCCCCTCACGGCAACGCCGGAGCGCTCTCCACCAACTGTGATTTCACCCTCAGAAGGCCTCAGAAGGCCCATAATGAGTTTGACAAGCGTACTTTTTCCGGAGCCGGTAGGTCCCATTATGACGGTCATGGAGCCCGGGGCGAATGAATAGTTGAAGTGCTCGAAGACCGTCCTGTTCTGGTCCGGATAGGAGAAGGACAGGTCCTTGACGTCTATTCCGGGCGCGCCGGCAAGCAGGACGGGTTCCGCCTTTTCTTCCGGCTCCAGGTTCTGGAGATCCATTATCCTTTCTACGGAAACCATAGCGTGGATGAAGGCCGGCACGTGACGGCTGAGGTCTGCTATAGGCCTCTGCACCTGGCCCACCAGCTGCAGGAAGGCGGTCATCATACCATAAGTCACCGTCCCGTCCTTGATTCCGAGCACTCCCCAAAGGAACGCCGCCGCATATCCGGCAATGAAGCCAAAATGCATGAATCCGCGGGCCACCGCATTATAATTGAGCCTCTTGACTGTATTGTCCCGGATATCCTTCTGCATCCAGCCCAGCTTTTCCATAACCCTTTCCGAGCCCACGAGGGTAAGCACAAGAACCCTGTTCAAAAGGTTCTCCTGCATATACTGCTGGATTTCTCCGTCCTTGGAGCGGATCTTCCGGGTCAGTTCCTGAATGAGCTTGAAGAACATACGGCTGCCTACCACGGCTACGATCATAAATATGAGGAGCAGCCATAGGAGTTTTGGGGCCATTGCCAGCAGGAAGAGGGATGCGGCCACAAGCTGGCAGAGCGTTATGATCACATCCGGTATGCGGCTGCACATAAGGTCCGTAAGGACGCGCGCGTCTTCCTGGAGACGGTTCACGGTATCTCCGCTGTTATATGTTTCCTTTCCGTTCCAGGTACTGCCCAGCACGTGGGAGAAGGTGTCGTAACGCAGTTTGTTGAGAGTGTTGACGGAGATATAATTCTCCCAGTACGAAGCCGCCGCGGATGTCAGGATCTGAAGCAGCATTATACCTGCCATTATGCCTATATACAGGCCCAGGGAGGCTGAGCGCTCCCCTGTTGCAATATCCACCAGGGCCTTGCACACCCATACGAAACCAAGGGACGCGGCAATGCGCACGACTCCTATGAGCACGCTTACCGCGAGGGATTTGCGAAGGGGCCTGACCATTCTCAGGAGCCCGTTTACGTTGGTCTTGAATTTACTCATGGGCGGAATAACAGTTTATAGAGCGCTAACAATATACGGCGCAAAAATAAGGGCAGTTTTTGCCAACCTTTGACACTGTACGGATCCAATTTGCGGCCGGATGGTTTTTGTATCTCGGTCACGGTCCCCACAACTCCTTCCAAGGTGCACTTTTCAGTGCCTGTGAAGTTTCCGTCACCTCTGAGAACCAGACAGTCCTCCCCTGCTTCAACTATGCGGTGGATGACATAATTGCCCGCGGTAGTATGCGCAAGCACCACCTCCCCCTCTTTAACGGCTGGCATCTTGCGGACCAGGACCTGGTCCCTGCCTCCGCGGATGAACGGGAGCATGCTGTTGCCTTTTACCGGCAGCACCACGCTCATCCCTTCCTTAAGGAACTCCAGCGCACTTGGCAACAGCGTCTCCACCGGAACCGTCACTTTAATTATCTCTGACATTTTCTGAACAAATTATTGCCGCCCGGGCGTCAGGAAGGCAGTCCAACATATAGCACGGCACTTTTGAAACGACTGCGGAAAGGGTGGCGTGAAGGCCGTCCGCAATGGATTTCTCAGGCCTGAATCCGGAGCAGGAGGCCGCCACGGAGGCATACGCCTGAATCAGCGGAAGCCTCTGGATACGGTTCTCCGGCGCGCGGCGGATGCGGACAAACGCTCCTGCGGGGAAGCAGACATTCCTGTAGCAGGGCGTCTTGCCGCTCCAGGGGCTTCCATATACATTGACGCTGCCGTCTTCCATAACCCTGACAACCGGGTTGTCGTCATTGACCAGCCGCGATCCGGGCACATTCTCAATCCAGAGCCGGGAATGCGTGCTCTTACCAGTGCCGCTCTTGGCAATGAAAAGATATGCCTTGCCGGAATTGGACACCACGGACGCGTGCATCTCAAGGGTGCCCAGCGCTGCAGTTGCAAAAGCGAAAAGGACCATCGCGGAATTGTCCAGGCCGAAACGCTGCTGCGCCGCATTCCCCCTCAGATAGACCTTTCCAAGGGAAAAATCCCTGTTGAAGAGCATCCTGGCGCAGATTTCCATATCCTTGCGGGGCGCCATCTCCACGAGCCAGCCTTCCGCAACGGAATACAGGTCAAGCCTCTGCTCCTCATCCGTCCCGTTCTGGATATAGACGGTCTGTTTGTCATAATCCACCCAGTCCGTATGCATCTCCAGCCCGAACAGGCAGTCCCCTTCCCCTGTCTGGAAAGGCAGGTAATTGTCCATCGCATTCCAAAGAGGAAGGCTGTCTTCCCCTTTGATGAAAAAGCAATGTCCGGCAACCGAGAAATACCTTGTCATATCACACAAATATACTATATTTGTGAAACACATAATAGCAATATTAACTCTTAAATACCCAAAGTTGTGAAAAAGAAATTCAGATGTCTCGTTTGCGGTTACGTATATGAAGGAGAGAACCCTCCCGAGTTCTGTCCCCAGTGCCGCGCAAAGAAAGAAAAATTCGTTGAAATAGTGGACGACGGCCTCAACTGGGCCTGTGAGCACCACCTCAAGGACGGTGTAGTAGAAGACGAGGAAATAATGCAGGGCCTGCGTGACAACTTTAACGGAGAATGCTCCGAGGTTGGAATGTACCTGGCAATGAGCCGCCAGGCGGAGCGCGAGGGATACCCTGAAGTTGCCGATGCCTTCAAGCGCTACGCTTTCGAGGAGGCTGAGCACGCAGCCAAGTTCGCCGAGCTCCTCGGAGAGGTTGTCTGGGACACCAAGACCAACCTGTACAAGAGAATGATGGCGGAAGCCGGTGCCTGCGAGGGCAAGCTGGCAATTGCCACCAAAGCCAAGAAACTGGGCTATGACGCCATCCACGACACGGTTCACGAAATGGCAAAAGACGAAGCCCGCCACGGGGCAGGCTTCCAGGGTCTTTATGAAAGATTCTTCAAGAAGTAAACGCTAGACACATTTCAAGTTCATAGCGTACTCTACACGGGCAGCCTCATCGCTGCCCTTTAAATATTTCAGGATCTCCAGGGCGAACTCCACGGCATGGCCGGCGCTTCGCCCTGTAATCATATTGCCGCTGACAACCGCGGCGGCGGGACGGAAGGTCGCTCCCTTGGAAACAGGGCCCTCCTCAAAGCCGTCAACGCAGGTGAACTCAACCCCCTTGAGGTCGTCTATCTGGCCCAAAACAAGGCCGGGAGCCGCACAGATGGCCGCGACGGGGCCTCCCTGGGCATAATGCTCCTTCATAAAGTCAACCAGAGGTCCGCAAGCGGCCAGATTCCTGGTCCCCGGCATTCCTCCGGGGAATATGATTACATCGTCATCGTCAATCTCTATGCCCGCATCAAGGGTGGTGTCCGCACCCACGGTCACGTGATGGGAAGAGGTGACGAAGGGTTCGTCGCTGATGGAAACCAGCTGGGTTGGGACTCCTCCCCTGCGGAGTACGTCCGCGGTGGCAAGGGCCTCGACATCTTCAAAGCCCTCGGCCAGAAATATAAATGCCTTT
>JAGCYZ010000053.1 GCA_017960545.1 Bacteroidales bacterium | reverse complement strand
CTTTATGCTGCTGTCTGCGCTGAGGGCTCCGTATATGTATTCTTTTACTGCAACTGCTTCTGCCTCAATAGGTTGCTCCGTCATCTGGGCGGCAATTGCATAAGCGGGAACCAATGTTGGCACTCCCGAAATATTCTGAGTACCGGCCTCAAATTTATGCGGAGCTTTTGCGAACGTGGTCCCGGACCAGCTTACATTCTGGATCATTTCGCCTCCTCCCATATACGGAGGGAACTCGTCCAGCCACTGCTGCTTTGCATACAGGACTCCGGTTCCCGGAGCGGCGTAAAGCTTATGTCCGGAGAAGGCGTAAAAGTCGCAGTCCATATCGCTTACGTCCACCTTCTGATGAACAATCCCCTGCGCTCCGTCCACAAGCACGGCGCATCCGTAGCTGTGGCACTTCTCCACTATCTCCTTGACGGGATTGACAATTCCGAGCACATTTGAGACGTGGGCGACGCACATCAGGCGGACTTTCCCGGTAGAAAGCATCTCGTCCAAAAGGTCGATGCGCAGGTTGCCGTTGTCATCTATCGGAAGCACTTTTATCACGGCTCCTTTGCGCTGGGCCATCAGTTGCCAGGGAACTATGTTGGAGTGGTGCTCTTCTTCTGTGACTATTATCTGGTCCCCAGCCTTTATGCAAGCTTCTCCGAAGCAGAAGGCAACCAGGTTGATGGCCGCCGTTGCGCCGGCGGTGAAAACTATGTTGCGGGCGTCGGGGGCTCCTATGAAGTCTGCCGTTGCCTGCCTTGCCCCTTCGTAAAGAGCGGTGGCGTCGGCAGCCAGTTTATGTACCGCGCGGTGCAGGTTAGCGTTGCTCTCCAAGGTGACTTTGTTCCAGGCTTCCACTACCGAAAGGGGACGCTGGCTTGTAGCTGCGTTGTCAAGATATACGAGCTGTCGCCCGTACACTTTCTGCCCCAGGATGGGGAATTGACTGCGGAGTTCTTGTAAAGTCATAATATCGCTTTTGGAGCCTACAAATTTAGCATTAATTATTATATTTGTTTCTGTTATGACAGACTATATTTCAGGCAGGGTAGCGGAGCTGACTCCCACCCAGGTAGTGATAGACAATCAAGGAATAGGATATGTTTCTGAGATCTCTCTCCAGACCTATTCGGCATTGGAAGGGAAGTCCCAGGCCACAGTATATGTTCAGCGCCAGCTCAACCCCCGCGACGGTTCTTTCATCGATTACGGCTTTGCCACCAAGGCGGAGCGGGAACTCTTCCGCCTTATCACCGGTGTCTCCGGAATGGGAGCCGCTTCTGCCAGGATGATCCTGTCAACCTTTACATCTGAAGAGTTCAACCAGGCCATCCTTTCCGAAGACGTCAACCGTCTCAAGAGCGTCAAGGGCCTTGGCGTGAAAAGCGCTCAGAGGCTTATCCTTGAGCTAAAGGACAAGATCGTGAAAGGGGAGGGCGAGGCTGCGGAGCAGCTGTTTGTCCCTTCCAGGAACGAGGCTATGGAAGAGGCGGCCCGCGCCCTTGTGATGCTTGGCTTCTCCAAGCCTAACGTCAACAAGGCCCTTCAGGCCATCCTGAAGAAAACCCCTGAAGCCAAGGTCGAGGACCTCATCAAGGCCGCCCTGCAGATCCTCTAATCCACCTTGGCCAGCATCTGTTCCACGTGGAACACCCTTAACATTTGTAACCACCACGCTCCGGTCCGCGGGAGCGGGTGAAAAGTGTAGCAACAAGAGGCTCCGCCCAAATCACTTTCCACCCCCTCCCGCGCTCCCTCCGGTATTTCTCGTCTGTTCCCTGATAGATCCTGGAGTTGGGAGGTGATACCTGGAAAACCTTCCGCTTCGCTCCATCCCGTCTGGCGCAAGCGCCATCCACCCGTTCACGAGGCCACGGGCGGCCTCGGGTTTTCCACGCACCACCTCCCAACGCCTTCTAAACTGTCATCCTGAGCGTCTTCCCTCCGTCATCCTGAGCGTCAGCGAAGGATCTGCTAGTTCTTTCCGCTCCACCTTTGCTAAAGAAGGAGAAGGGACGGAGCGAATAGGCGGTGAATGAAGCAGCAAGTCCCTCCAGAGAGCGTGCGTTGCTCCACACGACGGCGTGTGAAGGCGCCATCGGGCGCCGTGCCGTGAGGGAGGAGCGATGCGACGACCGGAAGGCACCGTACGGAACGTAGTGGAGGACGCATTCCCCCTTGGGGGACACCGGCATAGCCGGAGGGGGGTATAGCAACTGCGAAGCAGTTAGCCGTCGAGCACGCGACTGCTGGACTTGCCATTCACCGCCGTCAGCGGAGTTCTTACTCCTCCTTTAGCGGATAGCTATAAGGAAAAGTTATGGTAACAAATGGAAATTAGCGGCCGAAATAGACCAGGAGGACGGAGATATCGGAGGGAGAAACTCCGGAAATACGCGAGGCCTGAGCTATTGTCCGGGGAGCGTATCGCTTAAGTTTTTGACGGCATTCTATGGTCAAACCGGCCACTTTATCAAAGTCGAAGTCCTCTGGAATTGCAAGGTCCTCCAGACGCTGAATCTTGGCGGCCATCTGCTTCTCACGGTCTATATAGCCACGGTACTTAATGGAGATTTCAACGGATTCTATGACTTCTCTGTCGAATGTTCCTCGTGGAACAATTTTCAAAAGTTCCTCAAGAGAAACCTCGGGACGGACTGCAATTTCTTCCAATTTCTTGGAATCAGTCAGCACGGCAGAGCCAATGCTTTCAAGAAAATCATTTACCTGAGAAGCTTTAACCTTAGTATTGGCGGCAATCTCAGAAAATTTCTCGACCTGATAATACTTCTCCATAGTATAGGCATAACGCTCTTCAGAAGCCAGGCCAATATTGTGAGAAAGCTGAGTGAGTCTCTGGTCAGCGTTATCTTGCCTGAGAAGGATTCTATACTCGGCCCGTGAAGTAAACATACGATAAGGCTCATCGACTCCTTTAGTAATCAGATCGTCAATGAGAACTCCAATATAGGAACTGTCGCGACGGAGAATGAATGGGTCCTTTTCTGCAAGTTTCAAATGAGCGTTGATTCCGGCAATGAGACCCTGGGCAGCGGCTTCTTCATAACCCGTGGTTCCATTGATCTGACCGGCGAAATAGAGATTCTCTATATCCTTCAATTCCATCGTAGCCTTAAGCTGCGTGGGGTCGAAATAATCGTATTCCACAGCATAGGCTGGTTTGAAAATCTTGACATTCTCAAGACCTGGGATTGCGTGAAGAGCGCGCAATTGAACATCCAAAGGCAAAGATGAAGAGAAACCCTGGAGATAATACTCTGAAGTGTTTCTTCCCTGAGGTTCCAGGAAAAGCTGATGCGAAGTCTTATCAGGGAATACCCGCAATTTATCTTCAATGCTGGGACAATAACGCGGGCCCTTTCCGTGAATCATTCCTGTGAACAGAGGAGAATCCTTGAAGCCGGTTCTGAGTATATCGTGAACTTCTTCCGTAGTATGAAGGATGAAGCACTGCATCTGATCACCGCTCTTCTGAATTGCCGAAGGTCTCGGCAAATAAGAAAAACGCGCGGGCTGGGCATCGCCGTATTGCAAAATCAAATTTGAAGTATCGACGGAATTAATGTCGATTCGCGGGGGAGTCCCAGTCTTCATCCTGTCGGTACGGATTCCCAAAGATTTAAGTTGTTCGGTTAGACCGTGAGAAGCGAGCTCTCCAATTCGGCCTCCTTCAAAGCAAGTCCTGCCAATGAAGAGCTTGCCGGAGAGGAATGTTCCGGCGGTGAGGATAACTGCGCGAGATTTGAAAATTGCACCGGTAGTCGTACCCACCCCCGTGATTTTTGAATTTTCAAAGAGAAAACTGGTGACAGAATCTATGTAAATGTCTAATTTACAATGAGTTTCGAGCAATTTTCGCCAGTTAAGGGAAAATTGGATTTTATCACACTGGGCGCGTGGACTCCACATAGCCGGGCCCTTTGACTTGTTAAGCATCCGGAACTGGAGGGTGGAGTCGTCGGTGACAATTCCCATATATCCTCCAAGAGCGTCAATCTCACGCACAATCTGTCCCTTGGCAATTCCGCCTACCGCCGGGTTGCAGGACATCTTGGCAAAGCCCAGCATATCCATACTTATAAGAAGGACGGACGAGCCGAGGTTGGCGGCAGCCATCGCAGCTTCGCACCCGGCGTGCCCGCCTCCCACAACTATGATGTCATACTGGAAGGTCATCTAGATAAAACCGAACATTGCTTCCCTTACGGAAAGGTAGTAATCTTCTTTGGCGCGCATCTGGGCGATCTCTTCCGGAGTGTGGTCGTCATAGCCGATGAGATGGAGGATGCCGTGGACAATGACACGGTAAAGCTCGTCTTTGAAATCAACCTTGTACTCGTTGGCATTTTCCCTGACGGAGTCGATGCTCACGAAAAGGTCGCCGGAAATCTTGTCCCCCTTGGAGTAGTCAAAAGTGATGATATCGGTAAAATAGTCGTGACCCAGATATTTCATATTTACATCCAAGATGTAATTGTCCGAGCAGAAGATAATTGATACCGGGCCAAGCTTTTTAAGCTCACTTTCAGCTACAAGCCTGAGCCACTGGTTGTTTGCGGCCTTATTTTTGAAAGTAAACTCTATGTCTTGTGTATAATATGAGACCATTGTTGATAAATATGTGCAAATCTACTTAAAAAATTGGATTTGAAATTAATTCTTTCTATATTTGGAGGCCTAAAACGCATAATTAAGACAAAAAGATATGGAAATCAAGAAATCAGAAAAAGCCAGCCTGGAGAACAAAAAATTGCTCTTCGTTGAAATTGGTTTAATCTTGGCCCTTCTTGTAGTATGGGGAGCTTTCTCATACAGCACCAAGGAAAAGAAAGTTGCCGTATTTGAGGAAATCAATGAGGCAGTTGACGTAGAGGAGATGGTTCCTATCACACAGGAGAACACCCCTCCGCCACCGGAGACTCCGGAAGTACAGGCACTTTCAGACCAGATTGACATTGTGGACGACGAAATCGTCGTTGACGACAACCTGTTCCTTAACCTTGAGGATGATGCAAGCGTAGGTATCGCCATTATGGACTACGTAGAGGCAGTAGTAGAGGAAGAGGAAGTAGAAGAGGAAGCCATTCCTTTCCAGCTTGTAGAGGAAAAACCTAAGTTCCAGGGCGGAGACGCCAACGATTTCACCAGGTGGGTGAACTCAAGGATCGTCTATCCTGAAATTGCAAAGGAGAACGGAGTACAGGGCCGTGTAACCCTTCAGTTCACCGTTAACGCAGACGGATCCGTATCCAATGTAAAGGTGCTCAGAGGCATTGACTCTTCTCTTGACAAGGAGGCCGTGAGGGTTGTATCCAGCTCTCCTAACTGGACTCCCGGACGCCAGAGGGACCGCGCAGTAAAGGTTACCTACACCTTCCCTGTAGTATTCCAGCTGAGATAATACAAAATCTATCTAATAATAAGGCTGTCCAAAAGGATGGCCTTTTTTTGACTTATATGGAAGAAAAAGCAGTATTCGTAGGCATAATAAAACGGGAAGACGAGGAGAGGAAAGTCCTTGAATACCTTGAGGAATTGCGGTTCCTGGCGGAGACGGCCGGAGTGGACGGAGACAGGAACTTTATCCAGAGGTTGGACAAGCCGGACAATTCCACATATATTAAAAGCGGTAAGCTACAGGAAATTGCACAATACTGCGAGGATAACTGTATCCAGTACGTAATCTTTGACGATGAACTGACCGGAATACAGCAAAGGAACATAGAGAAAGTCATAAAGGTCAGTCACGTCATTGACAGGACAAGCCTGATCCTGGAAATCTTTGCCCAAAGGGCAAAAACCTCCTACGCAAAGATGCAGGTGGAACTGGCCCGATATAACTATATGCTGCCGCGTCTGGCAGGAATGTGGACCCACCTTGAAAGGCAGCGCGGAGGAATGGGAACCCGAGGCGGTATGGGTGAAACCCAGATAGAGATTGACCGCCGAATTGTCAAGGAAAGGATCACCAGGCTCAAGGAACAGCTCAAGAAAGTGGACCGCCAGATGGCAACGCAAAGAGGCAACCGCGGCCAGATGGTGCGCCTGTCCCTTGTGGGCTATACAAACGTGGGAAAAAGCACCTTGATGAACTTGCTTGCCAAGTCCGATGTCTTTGCGGAGAACAAGCTCTTTGCAACCCTGGACACCACGGTGAGGAAGGTTGTCATAGAGAATGTGCCGTTCCTGCTGAGCGATACCGTAGGGTTCATCCGCAAGCTGCCCACACAGCTCATAGAAGCATTCAAAAGCACCCTGGACGAGGTGCGCGAGGCCGATATCCTTCTACACGTAGTTGACATCTCCCATCCGGACTTCGAGGAACAGATGGCCACCGTAGAAAAGACCCTGCAGGACATTGGCGCGCGCAATAAGCCTATCTTTGTGATATTCAACAAGATAGATGCCTATTCCTATCAGGAATACGATGAATTCTCCCTGGAGCCCAAGGCCAAGGAAAATCTTACTCTTGATGAACTCAAGAACAGCTGGATCGCAAAGGAGAAAACCCCTTGCATATTCATATCGGCAAAGAAGAAACTGAACATAGAAAAACTCCGCAACGACATCTACAAGATGGTTGCGGAAATCCACGCCGGCCGTTATCCCTTCAACAATTTTTTGTATTAGATCCATTGCAATGATATCTAGAATAAGAACTATGCTGGGTTCCTTTATAATGGGAATCCTTGCTTTTGCCATACCTGTTAAAAGTTTTGGCCAGACAGATACTCTGAAAGACGTTAAACCTTTTGTAAGCGATATCCGCGAACTGCTGGTGGGACAGACTCCCGGGACAGTGGCAATGTCATCTTTCGGATCACCGGGGATGACGCCTTCGGTATATATACGCGGGTTGCATCTTTTCAATGAAGATCCCGCTTTTTATGTAGATGGTGTGAAGGTTCTTGACCTTGGTCTCATCGCTCCGGAATCCATAGAAAAGATAGAGGTGCTCTCCGGTGCGGAGGCAATGATGCGCTTTGGGCCGGAGGCCGGTTGCGGCGCGCTTGCCATTACTACTCGCAAGGCAGCCCGCACCGGATTCCACGCGTCATACGCCCTTACCGGGGCGATACATCAACTTGCCTGGGAACCAAAGCAAATTACCCTGGAGGAATGGAACAAATACTTGCCGTACTATACCGACAGGTCTCAGAACCCTTATTTACTTGACAGGTTCAAGACGTCATTCGCCCAAAACCATCATCTGAACCTGCAGTACCTAGGCAACAGGATAAAGGTTGCCTCTTCCTTCGATTTCTTGGACAACGATGGGCCGCAAGACGGGCGCAAGGATAGTCAGAGACGCTTCTATGGAAATGCAAGAATAGAGTATCTTCCTCTGGACTGGCTTCGCATAGAACTTTCAGGGGGAGCGGGACGCTCAACTTCTTCTAACCTGAGATTGATGACCACCTTTCTTTACAACCTGCCTTTAGAGAATACACAGATTGCTCAGGATGTGCTGGCCAATTCTGACAACAAGCCATACCACGAAGGACTGTCAGCACAGGCTTTGGTAGAATTCCTGCCTGTCTCAGGATTATCCATCAGGGCCTTCTATGGACTATCCAGTGAAAAGATTGACTCTTATCAGGTAAATTGGCTTAAAGAACAGGACTATTTCAGTGTCAATAATGGATCATTTGAAACGTGGTACTGGAACCAATATGGCATAGACGCAGATTACCTGAAGTCTTTTGGAGCACATACCATTAATGTTGGTCTGACTGCAAAACGCCAGTATTACGATCACTTCAATGTCTATTCTTTCAATGGTGCACACAGACCCAGTGAATATGACATCCCCTGGGGAGATTATGAAGCGGTCAAATCTCTATATATCGACCCCATTTTAGAAGGTATGCGCAACTTGAATGCGCTACCAGGTGCAAGTTATTCATCTGCAGGCGGTAAAGATAACCTGACAGATTTCGCCTTTAAAGCGAATTATGACTGGAACAAACACTTGTATGCAGGATTCGGAATATACAAACGGTTGAAGGAGGCACTTTCTTATTCATCTGATCTAAGATGGGACTCAGGGAATGGCTGGGCAGTGTTTGGATCGTGGGGTAAAACAAATACCATATACCATAATTCAAGAATAAACACTGTGCATATCCCTCTTTCGGCAGAATTCTCACGTATGGACGTTGGGGCGGAGGCTTTTTTCAATATAGGTATAGGAACGCTTGCCTTACGGGCTCTTGGATTCCTGGATTCTGACTTATATTATGTACATTATGAAGGGAATCAGTATAGAATAGAAAGCACTGGATTAAAGATCCGTAATGAAGGTATCGAGACAAGCGCCGAATGGTCCGGACAGACAGGCTCCGTAACTTTCAATGCAGGAGCATCCCTTACTTTGTACAAGAACAAAGTACTGGCTATGAATGAGAACATAGGCAGTTTTGGATATGACAACAATCTGATTGTAAAGGAAAATTATCCAGTTAAAGTAGCTTGGCTTAGACCTCTTGAAAATATTGACAGAGAGACTGGAACTCCTACTGTGGGTACTCCTGAAGCCTATGGAAACGGAGTGTTTCCTACCGCGGTAATGGGTCTCCACGGATCAATATCCTGGAACAATTTCCAGCTTTCATTAAGGGGACACGGTAATTTGGGGCAATCAGTGGTCCATTCCCATCACTTTGACCTTCTTACAAGACACTATCTGATAAACAGCTGGCGTCCGGAGAACAAAGATGCAAAATACCCGCTTTACAGCTACTACCCGACTGTATGCAATTCATCCGCCGCACTGCAGGATGCTTCATTTTTCCGCATAGACCAGATACGCCTGGATTATACCCTTCCGGTGAGCAGATTCAGCAGTTTTATCAATCTCTTCCTTTCTTTTGAAAATTTCTTCCTGTTCACCTCCTATCCTGGAAGTGATCCGGAATACCTTCTGGATTGGAATACCATTGGAGAAGAAACTGGATCATTCCCGTCAACCAAACGAGTTGTGACGGGACTTAAAATTAGCTTTTAAAAGGACTAATCGCTGAATTTGGCTTTGAGGAATTCGCGGTTCAGGCGCGCAATGTGAGCGACGGAAATGCCCTTTGGGCATTCCATCTCACAGGCGCGCGTGTTGGTGCAGTTGCCAAAGCCAAGTTCGTCCATCTTGGCCACCATTGCCTTTGCGCGACGGGCGGCTTCCGCGCGGCCCTGCGGAAGCAGGGCGAGCGAGCTGACGCGCGCGGCTACAAAGAGCATCGCGGAGCCGTTGCGGCAGGTAGCGACGCAAGCGCCGCACCCTACGCAGGCCGCCGCATCCATGCTTTCCTCCGCCTTGTCGTGAGGAATGAGTATTGCGTTGGCATCCTGCGCGGAACCAGTTCTTACGGAAATGAATCCACCAGCCTGAAGTATCTTGTCAAAAGCCTTCCTCTCTACTACAAGATCCTTGATTACCGGGAAAGCAGCGCTCCTGAAAGGCTCTACTGTAATGGTTGCTCCGTTCTTGAAATGGCGCATAAACAGCTGACAGGTGGTGACCTTGTCATCCGGGCCGTGGGCCCTTCCATCTATATATAAAGAGCAGGCACCGCAGATTCCTTCCCGGCAGTCGTGGTCGAAGGAAACGGGGTCTATACCCTTCATTATGAGCTGTTCATTGAGGATATCGAGCATCTCAAGGAAGGATGTGTCCTCCTCTATACCAGAAACCTTATAAGTCTCAAAATGACCTTTCTCCCGGGCGTTTTTCTGACGCCATATTTTCAAGTTGAAATCCATCCTATTCTTTGTAATTCCTGGTTTTTACCTCTGTGAATTCATAGTCGAGCGGCTCCTTGTGCAGTTCAGGATCCGCTTCGGGACCTTTGTATTCCCACGCGGAGACATACATAAAATGCTCATCGTCCCTCTTTGCCTCTCCTTCCGGAGTCTGGCTCTCAATCCTGAAATGGCCTCCGCAGGATTCTTTCCTGTTAAGGGCGTCAATTGCCATCAGTTTTCCAATGTCAAAGAAATCTTCCAGCCTGAGCGCCTTTTCAAGTTCCTGGTTGAATTCGTTTTGTACTCCAGACACCCGCACTTCCTTATAGAACTTTTCTTTTAGAAGGTCTATCTCTTCCATTGCCTTTTTCAGGCCTTCCTCGCTGCGGGCCATACCTACATATTCCCACATAATATTGCCCAACTGCTTATGTAAAGAATCTACCGTGCAGTTACCCTGGATTGAGAAAAGACGGTCTATCCTGGCCTGTACACGCTCTTCAGCGGCATCGAATTCAGGAGATGTCACATCTGTCTTTGGCTCTGAGAACTTCTTGGAAAGATAGTCCCCTATAGTAACAGGAAGAATGAAATATCCGTCCGCAAGACCCTGCATAAGGGCAGATGCTCCGAGCCTGTTGCCGCCGTGGTCGGAGAAATTGGCTTCTCCAATGGCATAGAGGCCGGGTATCGTTGTCTGAAGATCGTAATCCACCCAAAGACCTCCCATAGTGTAATGTATGGCAGGATATATCATCATAGGTTCCTCCCAAGGGTTGGAATCTGTAATCTTCCTGTACATTTCAAACAGGTTGCCGTATCTTTCCTCAACCTTGTCGTGTCCAAGGCGTGAAATGGCATCCCTGAAATCAAGGAATACCGCCAGACCGGTTTCATTTACTCCATAGCCGGCATCACACCTCTCTTTTGCAGCCCTTGAAGCCACATCGCGCGGAACAAGGTTTCCAAATGCGGGATACCTGCGCTCCAGGTAGTAATCCCTGTCAGCTTCCGGTATCTGGGAAGCCTTTACCTGATGTTTACGCAGTTTTTCTACATCTTCCAACTTCTTTGGAACCCATATCCTTCCATCGTTCCTCAACGATTCTGACATAAGGGTAAGTTTGGACTGCTGGGTGCCGTGAACGGGTATGCAGGTAGGATGGATCTGGGCAAAACAGGGGTTTGCAAAGTATGCTCCCTTCCTGAAACACTGCATTATTGCAGATCCGTTGCTGTTCATTGCATTAGTAGATAGGAAATATGTGTTTCCATAACCTCCAGTGGCAATGACAACGGCGTGGGCTCCAAATCTCTCAAGCCTTCCAGTGACAAGATTCCTGACTATGATACCCTTTGCTTCTCCGTTTACAAGGACAAGGTCAAGCATTTCATACCTTGAATAACATTTTACAGTGCCGGCTGCTATTTCCTTGTTAAGGGAAGCATACGCTCCAAGAAGAAGCTGCTGTCCGGTCTGGCCCCTTGCATAGAAGGTCCTGCTTACCTGAACGCCACCAAAAGAACGGTTTGCAAGATATCCTGCGTAATCCCTGGCAAAAGGAACTCCCTGGGCTACACAATGATCTATTATGGCGGAACTAACCTCTGCAAGTCGGTAAACATTTGCCTCGCGGGAACGGTAATCTCCTCCTTTTATTGTATCGTAGAAAAGGCGATATACGGAATCGTTGTCGTTCTGATAATTCTTTGCTGCATTGATTCCTCCCTGAGCCGCTATGGAATGGGCGCGGCGAGGGGAGTCGCTTATGCAGAATATTTTAACATTATATCCAAGTTCACCCAGGGCAGCGGCGGCTGAAGCTCCGCCAAGCCCGGTTCCAACAACAATAATTTCAAGTTTTCTCTTGTTGTTGGGACTGACAAGATTTATCTCTGACTTGCGTCTGGTCCATTTTTCTGCCAAGGGCCCGGCAGGAATCTTTGAAATCAGCTTATCGGGCATTTTAATATTATGTTAACTTACTAAAAGAGCGACCCTTCTTCCTTTGGAGGTATGTAATCCTCCATCTTAAGATGTTTGTATGCCAGGTCTGTGGCAATCCTTCCGCGAGGAGTCCGTATAATGAAGCCCTCTTTGATAAGGAATGGTTCGTACACCTCTTCAAAGGTTCCCTGATCTTCGCTTATTGCCGTGGCTATTGTATTGGCACCTACGGGACCGCCCTTGAAGGTTGTAATTATGGTCCTGAGAATCTTGTTGTCTATTGAATCCAGTCCCCTTGTGTCTATGTTCAGCTTGTCAAGGGCGTATTTTGTGATCTTGAGGTCAATGAATCCGTCTCCCATCACCTGGGCGAAGTCCCTGACCCTCTTCAGGAGCGCATTTGCTATACGGGGCGTGCCGCGGCTCCTGAGGGCAATCTCGCGCGCTGCTGTCTTGTCAATGTCAATTCTCAGGATGCGTGAGCTTCTGGTCACAATCTTTATGAGATCGTCAGTATCGTAATACTCAAGGGCGCATTTTATGCCGAAGCGCTCGCGCAAAGGCGCTGTAAGCAATCCGCTGCGCGTTGTTGCACCCACAAGGGTGAATGGATTGAGTGATATCCTTACCGACCTGGCACCAGGACCCTTGTCAATCATAATGTCTATCACATAATCCTCCATTGCGGAATAGAGGTATTCCTCAACTTCAGGGGAAAGGCGATGGATCTCGTCAATGAAAAGGACGTCTCCCGGATCAAGCGATGTAAGAAGGCCGGCAAGGTCTCCTGGCTTGTCAAGCACAGGTCCTGACGTAATCTTCATATTAACTCCCATCTCATTGGCTATGATATGCGCAAGGGTAGTCTTTCCCAAACCCGGAGGACCGTGGAACAAGGTATGGTCCAAAGCCTCTCCGCGCATCTTTGCAGCCTGGATATAGATGTTGAGATTTGAAATAATTTCTTTCTGCCCTGTAAAATCATCCAGTTCACGGGGCCTAATTATTCCGTCTAAATCCTTATCTTTGCCCGCGTTGGTATTGTGAGGGTCGAAATCAGACATTTGACAATCAGTTTTATATCACAAATATAATATATTTTTATTCATTTCTTGTTGATTATAATACTGCTGTTAATATGTTGAAAACTATATTAATAGATTGATACACAATACTATATAAATACATATACCTGTTAGGATATTGTTTTTTACCCTGCTTGTCATTTGTTGAAAAATCATTCGGTTTTTTTATCAATAACCAAGGGGGTGGTTTTAAACAAGGTTTTACACAGGCTTTTAACAGAATAAAAAAGAACAGTGTTGATAAGTTCTGATTCTTCTGCTAAAATCAAGGGATTGCTGGTAACGCAAAAAGAAGTTTTCTGCAGCGGATTATTTCTTTCTGCGCGGTGGTTCGTGCTCTCAAATATAGCAAATAAAGGGGTACACCTTGTTGTATTGCCTACACAGGAGAGCGCAGAGTATTGCAGCGCAGACCTTTACAGCCTTGTAGAAGGCGACAGGGTATTCTTCCTGCCTTCTTCAGGACGCAAGATAGAAAGAAGCAATTATAAATCTTCCCTTGGTGTGCAACGGACCGCCGCAATAGGTAAAGTAGTAAGCTATTCCGGTACCGATCCCCTTTTCATAGTCAGTTATCCTGAAGCCCTCTCTGAACTGATTCCTGACTCTTCCACTCTCAAATCATCCATCTTTACCCTAAAGTCAGGTGAAGAAGTATCCTATGAGAGCGTAAAGGAGGCCCTTTATAAGGCAGAGTTCGAAAAGGTGGACTTTGTTTCCGCCCCGGGACAGTTTGCGGTCAGGGGTTCCATCATAGATATTTTTTCATACTCTTTCAATGATCCTTACAGGGTATCTTTCTTTGGGGATGAAATAGAGGAAATAAGCGTCTTTGACTGCAATACACAGCTTTCAAAGGAAAAGGTGGACTCTATGGACATCATTTCCAATACCGTTTCCCAGGACAATGAAGGAGGAAAGCCTTTCACTGACATACTGCCCAAGGGCACCCTGGTATGGCTGGATTCTTCCGATATGTATTCCAACCAGGAATTCTTCGGCGGCCTTGAAAGGTTCAGCAAAGTATATATAGACTCCCCCATCTCCCGTAAACAGGTTCCTGACGTTATGTTCAGGATCTCTCCCCAGCCGTCTTTCAACAAGAATTTCGAGTTGCTCACCGAGGATATCCGCGCCCGAATGGAAAGCGGATACAAGGTTTACATTTACGGGGAGAAGGAATCCCAGTTGGAAAGGCTCAGGACCATCTTTTTCCAGAACGGAGGCCTTATTCCGGAATTCGTAAAGGGAAAGAACATCCACAACGGTTTCATAGATAATGAGAACCGTGTCTGCTGCTACTCTGACCACGAAATCTTTGACAGGTTCCACCGCGTCACTATGCGCCGCACTGTTGAAAAGAGCGAGCAGCTTACAATCAACGACCTCAACGCCATCAACATTGGCGACTATGTGGTGCACATAGACCACGGAGTGGGAGTCTTCGGCGGCCTTGTGAGGATGAAAGACGACAAGGGCCGCTACCGCGAGGTGGTCAAGCTCTCCTACAAGGACGGAGACGTGGTGTTCGTCTCAGTGCACGCGCTCAACAAGATTTCACGCTTCCGCTCAAAGGACGGCGAGCCTCCGCGCGTCAACAAGCTTGGCTCCAAAGCCTGGCAGGCGCTCAAGGCCGGAGCCAAGTCCAAGGTCAAGGACATTGCCAAGGACCTCATCCGACTTTACGCAAAGCGGAAGGCGTCAAGAGGCTTCGCGTTCAGCGCAGACACCTACCTTCAGAAGGAGTTGGAATCGTCATTCATCTTTGAGGATACCCCCGATCAGGAGACCGCGTGCGAGGCTATCAAGCACGATATGGAGGACTCCTGCCCTATGGACAGGCTTATCTGCGGCGACGTGGGCTTCGGCAAGACTGAACTTGCCATCCGCGCCGCTTTCAAGGCTGCCACTGACGGCAAGCAGGTTGCCGTGCTGGTGCCCACCACCATCCTTGCGCTGCAGCATTTCGAGACTTTCCGCACGCGTCTCAAGGACTTCCCCTGCACGGTGGATTACGTGAGCCGCCTCCGCACCGCAAAGGAGATAACTGAAATAAAGAAGCAACTTGCCGACGGGCGCATAGACATACTCATAGGCACGCACAAGATGCTTGGGGCCGGCTTCGAATTCAAGGATCTGGGGCTTCTGATCATTGACGAGGAGCAGAAATTCGGCGTGGCGGCAAAGGAGAAACTGCGCAACCTTAAGGCTTCCGTGGATACCCTCACCCTTACCGCAACACCTATCCCCCGCACCCTCCAGTTCTCACTCCTGGGCGCCAGGGACCTTTCTATCATAAACACCCCTCCGCCCAACAGGATTCCTATCCAGACAGAGATTATCCTGTTCGATGAGAAAGAGATAAAGAGCATCCTTAACTATGAACTGAACCGCGGGGGACAGATATTCTTCCTGCACAACAAGGTGGAGGAACTGCAGTCCATATACGATATCCTGCACCGCCTTGTACCGGATATGAAGATATGCATAGCCCACGGGCAGATGGAGGCAAAGACCCTTGAGGACCGGATGCTGGACTTCATCCGCGGGGATTACGACCTGCTGCTCTGCACCACCATCATTGAGAACGGACTGGATATCCCCAACGCTAACACAATAATCATAAATCAGGCGCAGAACATAGGCCTCAGCGACCTGCACCAGCTTCGCGGGCGCGTCGGCCGCTCCAACAAGCGCGCGTTCTGCTATCTGATAGTCCCTCCGCTCATCAGCATAACGGACGAAGCGCGCCGCAGGCTGAAGGCCATAGAAGAGTTCTCCAACCTTGGAAGCGGTTTCAACATTGCTATGCAGGACCTTGACATCCGCGGTGCCGGAAACCTCCTTGGAGCGGAGCAGAGCGGCTACATTGCGGAAATGGGATACGAAACCTACCAGAAGATCCTGTCGGAGGCAATGGAGGAACTTGGAATGGAGAGTGGCATAAGGACTAGTTCATCCTCGTCAGACTTCATTGTAGAATGTACCATAGAGACGGACCTTCAGGCCTATATCCCGGATTCCTACATAGACGTCCAGGCAGAAAAGCTGCGCATTTACAAGCAGTTGGACTCAATGAAGAAGGAAAGGGACATAAACCGTTTCCAGGCCCAGCTGGCGGACCGTTTCGGGGAATTGCCTGAGCCGGCGCTCAACCTTTTCTACGTAGTCAAGCTCAGGAACCTGGGAGAAAGCCTCGGCTTTGAGAAGATAATAGTCAAGAACGGAATGTTTATTGCATTTTTCGTGAGCAATCCTATGTCGCCGTTCTATAAGTCGGACACTTTCCAGAACGTTCTGGAAAGGACGGCTTCAATGGACAATTTAAGCCTGAAACAGTCAGAAGGAAAGCTGAAAATTGTCACAAGGGGCATAGATTCAATGCAAAAGGCGTATGCATTGCTCCAGAAGATGAAATAAATTTTGTAAAAAGAGGGAAAATACCCAAATTTGTAGTTCATTATAAAGTATAATGTTAAAACAGGCTATTAAAAGAATACTTCTATCCATCATCCTGACTTGCGCAGGTGGAGCTGCAGCTCTTGCACAAAGCGGTGCATACAGCGGTTACTCCCCTTACAATCTGTTCGGTATAGGAGATCTGTTCGACCAGGGCAACGCCTATACTATGACTATGGGTGGCGTTGGAATAGCTTCAAGGAACACCAGATACATCAACCTGCTTAATCCGGCCGCGGTTACGGCAAGGGATTCCCTTTCTTTCATGGCGGATTTCAGCCTGTATCAGGGCAACACAATTCTCCGTCAGGGAGACAAGGTTTCCGCAAACAATCTGTTCAACCTCAAGGATATCGCAATATCGTTCCCCATCTACCGCTCATCCGCTATGATGGTAGGAATAGTGCCTTACAGCACCACAGGTTACAAGTACTCTATGTACGTTGACGATCCCGCACTCATATCCCAGACCAAGGACATCACTTCTACGGCATTGGGACAGGGAAGCACGTACAAACTGTTCGTAGCTGCGGGCGTCACTTTCTGGAACCGCCTCTCCCTGGGAGTCGAGGGCATCCACTATTTTGGAAACATAACAAAGGAATTCTTCCCGCGCACGTTTGCAAACAGTTCCTACAGCAGCCTGCAGAGTTCCTACCAGATAGTCCTCAAGGGAAATACCGCAAAGTTCGGCCTCCAGTACGAACAGCCAATAGGCAACGTCACGCTTGGAGTGGGCGCCACATATACAATGGAATCCAAGATAAACGGCTACGTTACGGACACCAGGCTTGCCAAGGGCGCTACCACCGACACGCTCCGCTACAAGGTTGACACACTGGGTATCACCACCTCCCCTCTCCGCTTCGGCAGCGAGATTGGAGTGGGAATCACCCTGAAATCCGGACAGAGATGGAGGGCTGAAGTGGATTACACAATGTCTGACTGGACAAATTCCGGAATGGCTTCCATAGCTGGAATGGCCGTGGCCGGAGAAGGGTTCCAGTTTGGAACCGCCAAGGCCCAGGCCATCCGCGCAGGCTTCGAGTACATCCCCAACGCCAATGACGTGAGGTACTTCTACCGCAGGTGGGCATACCGCGCCGGAGTGTTCTGGAAGCAGTCGTATTTTGCCTTTAACGGCATACAGCAGGACAACATAGGAATCACTTTGGGCCTCACTATGCCCGTCTTCCAATTGTCCAACGGACTGACCTTTGGAATGGAATTTGGCAAAAAAGGCATAAATATTGATAATGGGGTAAAAGAGAACTACATAAACTTCACCATAGGTATCAATACTTATGACATTTGGTTCCAGAAGAACTACTATAGATAATGTTGAAAACTAATTGAATCAGGATATGAAAAGAATCTTAATCGCTATTGCGGGAATCGCAATGATCCTTACGGGCACAAACGCTTTTGCCCAGGGAAAGTACGGCGCTGACAGCGCAGAGTGCATCAAGTACCTCTCCTACTATCAGGATTACTACAGGCAGAGGAACTACGACGATGCTATTCCTAACTGGAGAACCGCTTACAAGCTCTGCCCTCCTACGGCAAGCCAGAACCTCATTCTGAACGGTACCACTCTGGTCAGGACCCTCATCCAGAGAAACGCCAACAATCCTCAATACGTAGCAGGTCTGGTTGACACCCTGCTCACCCTTCACGATGTCAGGGCTCAGTATTATCCGTCCTATGCGGTTACTGCCCTCAACAACAAGGCAATTGACATGAACAACTACGTAAAGGATCAGAAGGCTCTTTACAACGGACTGAAAGAGGTCATTGCCGCCAACAAGGAGGAAGTTGACCCCAAGGCCCTTCTCTTCCAGCTCAACGCCGCAATAGAGATGTTCAAGAATGGCGATATGGGTGCAGAGGATATCATCAACACCTACAATGACAATATCTCCCTTCTTGAGAAGATCCCTGGAAAGACTGACGAGGAGAAAGCAGCCAACGCACAGCTCAAGACCGACATCGAGACCGTGTTCATCTCCAGCAAGGTAGCTTCCTGCGAGACCCTGCTCGAGCTCTACACCCCCAGGTTCAACGCCAATCCTGACGATCTGGCCCTTGTTACCAACATTGCCAGGATGATGAGCAACACCGAGGGATGCCAGGACAACGACCTCTACCTCAACGCCGTTACAGCAATGTACAGGCTTGATCCTTCTTACAATTCCGCATACTTCCTTTACAGGCTCAACTCCGTAAGGGGCAACGCCGCAGACGCCATCAAGTATCTTGAGGAGGCTATCGCTTCTCCTGATTCTGACAGCATCACAGACGCCAACTACAACTACGAGCTTGCAGCATTCTGCTACAAGAACGGCCAGAACGTAAAGGCAGCCGACGCAGCCAGGAAGGCTGTGGAGCTTGACGAGAGCCTTGCAGGCAAGTCCTATATGCTCCTTGGAACAATCTGGGGATCCATCAGGTGCGGTGGAAACGAGATTGAGAACAGGGCACCTTACTGGGTAGCTGTTGATTATCTGCAGAGGGCAAGGACCGCAGATCCTTCACTTGCAGAAGAGGCCAACAGGCTCATCGGACAGTACTCAAGGTACTTCCCTGCAACAGCCGACGCCTTTATGTACGACGTTCAGGACGGACAGTCCTACACAGTATCTTGCGGCGGCCTCAGGGCAACCACCACTGTAAGGACTCAGAAATAAAGCGTTTTGAAGAGTTTGACAAATACTACAGGAATAGTAGCAATCACGTTCGTGGTTGCTACTATCTTGTTTTCGTGTTCAGGCAAACTCAAGCAGGCGGAAGTGCTCAACCTTGACGAGACCCCCCGCCAGATAGTTGACAGCATGTTTGCAGTGCAAACGGAGAACGGCCGCGTGAAAATGCGTATGGAGGCCCCCCAGATGGCCCGATACGAGAACGACACCGCTACCGTGGAGAAGTTTCCCCAGGGCTTTGCCCTGTACGGATACAATTCCGAAGGCCTGCTGGAAACTACCATATTTTCAGACAACGCCAGCCACTATACATACAGGGCCACCAAAGGAGAACTGTGGGAAGTGACGGGCAACGTGGTCATCCAGAATGTCATTGACCGGGAGACAATGGAGACCGATACCCTTTATTGGGACAGATTCGCCGGTCTTATCTACACCGATTCCTACATAAGGATGTATTCCCCTGACGGATTCATGCAGGGGTATGGGATGCGTTCCGATGAGAATGCCCGCGACGCCACCATTCTCAGGCCGTTCAACAGTTATTCCGTAGTAGTCCAGGATACAACTGCGGTTTTCGTTGATTCTGTGAATTTTATAGGGCCTTTTCTTAAAAAATAATGGTGTTTTAAAGGAAAATTGTTAACTTCGCACCCCAATATCGGAAAAACTAAAAAATAACATAACACAATGGCGGTTCTTCAAAAAATTCGCGTAAAATTCGGTCTTGCGATATCTATCATTATCGCTCTGGCCCTCTTGTCATTCATCATAGACCCAGGCACGCTCCAGTCTGCAATGCAGACAATGTCCTCAAAATATGACGTTGGAAAGATCAATGGAAAGAACATTTCCTATACAGATTTCCTGGAAGACGTAGAAAAATACACCACCATCAACGAAATGCTCACCGGCGCTTCCGTTCAGAACGAGGAAACCCAGGCTGGCATCAGGGATGCTGCATGGCAGGGTCTCATTGACAAATACCTCTTTGTCAAGAGCGCCAAGGACGCAGGAATAGTAGTTGGAGAAGACGAGATAGTTGACCTTACCACCGGAGCCAATCCTTCCGCAATGGTTACCCAGCTTTTCACCGACGAGACCGGAGTATTCGATCCCCAGAACGTAGTGAACTTTGTCAGGTCTATTCCCGACGACGCTACCGGCAGGTACCAGACCCTCTGGGACTATATCCAGAATTCAGTTTATACCCAGCAGTTCTACAATAAGTACGCAGCCCTCTTCACTTACAGCGACGTAATGAACAAGACTATGCTGCGCAGGGCAGTGGAGGAGAACAACACCACCGCTGACGTAGATTTCGTGATGGTTCCCTACGGATTCGATACAGATTCTACAATTGTAGTTACTGAGCAGGAAATCAAGGATTACTACGAGGCGCACAAGGAGTTCTACACCCAGCCTGCAAGCAGGGATATGGAGTATGTCGTTTATGAGGTAGTTCCTTCAGAGAGCGACATAGCAGCCACCCTTGACGAAGTCAACGGCCTCTATGAGGAGTTCTCCACCACAGACAACATGCGCAGTTTCCTCACCAAGAATTCTGACAGGCCTCTTTCTACATACTGGAACAAGTCAGGCGAGCTCTACACCATCTCAACTGAGGTGAACGACTTTGTATTCGCTCCCGAGACCAAGGTTGGGGATGTTTCTCCTGTCATCCGCGACGGAAACACCTTCTATGTAGCCAAGGTTATGGATATTGCCGACAGGTCAGACTCCGTATTCGTAAAGCACATCCTGCT
Organism: Bacteroidales bacterium; assembly: GCA_017960545.1. Taxonomy (GTDB): domain Bacteria; phylum Bacteroidota; class Bacteroidia; order Bacteroidales; family UBA932; genus Cryptobacteroides. Next base: position 23,639 of record JAGCYZ010000053.1, on the reverse strand, counting down.
TTCAGGAGAGAACGTACAGGCTACCGCCGACAGCCTTCTTGACGTAGTTAAGAAGGGCGCAACCCCGTTCTCCACTCTTGCCGCCCTGTATTCCGCAGACCAGAGTTCAGTGGTTGACGGAGAGCTTGGAACAATTGGCTGGATGACCCAGAACTATATGATCCAGGGAATGGAGTCCGTTCTTGACGCAAAGGTTAACGAGCCTTTCATCCTGAACACCATTTACGGAACCCACCTCGTCCTTGTAACTGACAAGACCCGTCCTGTACAGATGAGGCAGGTCGCTCTCCTGGAGAAGGAAGCAGTTGCCAGCAAGGAGACGTTCAACGACTACTACGCAAAGGCAAACAAGTTCGCCACCCTTGCCGCAGGCAGCTATGACAACTACCGCGCAGCCGTCGATTCAATGGGAATCTACTCCCATCCGGTTGACAACGTGCTTGAGAGCACATCCGCTTACGGAGCAATTGACAACGCCAAGGAAATCACCAGGTGGGTGTTTGACGCAAAGAAGAATGCGGTTTCCCCTATTATGACCATAAACAACAACTACTTCTTTGTAGCAACCCTCAAGGATATCCATAAAGAGGGAACAACCCCTATCAGGGATCTTGCCAGCGATATCAAGACAGCCATCTATCTTGACAAGCTCGGAGAGAAGGTAGCAGCCGAGACTGCAGAGAAGATCAAGGGAATGACAGACCTCCAGGAGATTGCAGACAAGCTCAACGCAGGAGTCAGCACAACCAGCGGCGTATCATTCTCATCCCTTACGGCACAGAGCCTTGATCCCAAGTTTGTAGGCGCTATAGCATCTGCACCTGAGAACACCATCTGCGGCCCTGTGGCAGGATCCATCGGAACTTATGTATTCCAGGTTACCAACCGTGAGAACGGCGCTTTCTACACAGAGGAAGACGCCAAGAATTACAAGAACCAGATGAACCAGTACTACACCCAGATGATTATCCCTGTAATGGAGCAGGCTACCAACTACAAGGATAACAGGGCAAGGTTCTTCTAGGAATCAGACGTTGAACAGGAAGTGCATTATGTCACCGTCCTGTACCACATACTCTTTTCCCTCAGTGGCGAGGCGGCCGGCAGAACGTACGGCCGCCTCTGTTTTATATTCCATATAGTCCTGGAACTTTATCACTTCCGCGCGGATGAATCCCTTCTCGAAGTCGGAATGGATCACTCCGGCTGCCTTAGGGGCCTTGTCGCCCTTGCGTATGGTCCAGGCCCGGCACTCGTCGGCGCCGGCCGTGAAGAAGGTCTGGAGGCCGAGCAGCTTGTACGCGCCCTGGATCAGGCGCACTACGCCTGACTCCTCCAGCCCAAGTTCCTCCAGGAACATAAGGCGGTCTTCGTAACTTTCTATCTCCGCAATCTCGGCCTCCGTGCGAGCGGCAATCACCAGGATTTCCGCATTTTCTTCACGGACGGCTTCGCGCACTGCGTCAACATATTTGTTGCCGCCGGCCGCGGAGGCGTCGTCAACGTTGCAGATGTACATCACCGGCTTGTTGGTGAGCAGGAACAGGTCGTGGGCAAGGGCTTCCTCCTCGGGGTCGTTAAGCTCGACTGTGCGGCAGGATTTGCCCTGCTGCAGGGCCTCGCGGTAGCGGGTAAGCAGGCCAAAGAGTTTCTTCTCTTCCTTGTTGCCGGCGTTTCCAGCCTTTTCTGCCTTGCCAATGCGGTTCTCAACCGTCTCAAGGTCCTTTATCTGTAACTCCATATCCACCACTTCCTTGTCGCGGACAGGATCTACGGTGCCGTCAACGTGCACTATGTTGTCATCGTCAAAGCAGCGCAGCACGTGAAGGATGGCGTCCGTCTCGCGGATGTTTGCCAGGAACTGGTTGCCAAGGCCTTCGCCCTTGCTGGCGCCTTTCACAAGGCCCGCAATGTCCACGATGTCAACCGTGGCGGGTATCACCCTCTTGGGCTTGCAAAGCTCTGCAAGCGCATCCAGGCGCCTGTCAGGGACATTGGTGGAACCCAGGTTGGGATCGATGGTGCAGAAAGGGAAATTGGCGCTCTGGGCCTTGCCGGAGCTGACGCAGTTGAAAAGGGTAGATTTGCCCACGTTGGGGAGACCTACTATACCACACTTCAATGACATAGTGCTGAGAGATTTATTTATGCAAATTTAACAATTTAATGCCATATTTGGAGTATGAAAAACTTCGTGTGCATTGCGTGCGCCCTTTTCTTGTGCGCACAAGCCTGTCCGGTGGTGGGCAGGGATTCCTTAAAGATACTGTTCTGGAACGTCGAGAATTTCTTCGACTACACTGATTCCGGCTCCGGCCCTTCGGACGCCGAGTTCTCTTCCCGCGGGGAGCGCCGCTGGACGCGCAGGCGTTTCCTTACCAAATGCGGCGTCATATCAAAGCTCATTTTCTGGGAGGCGGGAGGCGGAGAACCCGCCCACATAGTGGCTTTTGCAGAACTGGAGAACGCCGGTGTGCTGCGCCGGCTCCTGTACGAAACCCTTCTTAGGAAGAAAGGCTACCGGATAATCCATTACGATTCGCCAGATACGCGGGGCATAGACGTGGGGCTGATCTACCGCGGAGCGCTGTTGCGGGAGGTGTCTTCCGCGCCGGTGCCAATCCCCGGAATCGTAACCAGGGACATACTGCTGGCGCAGTTCATAACCGCTTCCGGGGACAGCCTGGCGCTTATGGTGAACCACCATCCCTCCAAATACGGAGGTGACGGGACGGATGCAAAGAGGAGCGTTGCGTTGGATAGGCTGCTCAGCCTTTCGGATTCGCTTAGCCTGTGCGGCTGGACCAGGCAGCTTGCCATTGGGGATTTCAACGAAGATGCGGGAGCGGACCTGTTCAATGTCCTGGAGGGTTCCTTTGAGAACCTGGGCCGCAACTGCCCCCACGGCAGCATACGCTTTGACGGGCAGTGGCAGCTGATAGACAATGCCTTTATGAGCCGTGGGGGCTTTTCCAAGGCAGAATTCAAGGTCCTTCAGGCACCTTTCCTGCTGGTCCGGGACAACACCCATTCCGGGTATAAGCCTTTCAGGACGTATTCAGGGCCAAGATATAACGGAGGGGTAAGCGACCATCTGCCCGTTTCCGTAAATCTGGAATTTTGATTATATTAGCAGTATGAGAAAAATTCTTACGGCCCTTCTCCTTTTTTCCATTGCGGTTCAAGCCTTTTCCCAAACTTTCAAAGAGTGGCAGGATCCAAAGGTCAATGAAGTGAACCGTGCCGCCACCCATACCCGCTACTTTGCATTTGCCAATTTGCAGGAGGCGCAGGGAGAGGAGCCGGAAAAATCTTCCAACTATCTGTCCATAAACGGAATATGGAAATTCCGCTGGGTAAAGGACGCTGCCCTGCGTCCCAATGCCGACTTCTGGAAGACGGATTATGACGACAGCGCCTGGGAAGAAATGCCCGTCCCCGGAATGTGGGAGCTTAACGGATACGGAGACCCGTTGTACGTCAACTACGGATATGCCTGGAGGGACCATTTCAGGACAAATCCCCCGGCCGTGCCGCAGGAAGACAACCACGTGGGAACCTACCGCAAAGAGTTTATGCTTCCCGTGAGCTGGACCGGCAAGGACGTTTTCCTGCACTTGGGGTCCGTGACGTCCAACGTTTATGTTTGGGTGAACGGCCGTTATGTGGGTTACAGCGAGGACAGCAAGATGGAGGCGGAATTTGACATCAGCCGCTACGTAAAACCGGGCCAGAAGAATCTCATAGCCCTGCAGGTTTTCCGCTGGTGCGACGGCACCTACCTGGAGGACCAGGACTTCTTCCGCCTTAGCGGAATAGCCCGTGACAGCTACCTGTTTGCCCGCAACCGCAACAGGATAAATGACATCCGTGTGACCACCGACCTGGATCCGGAGTACACACACGGGACCCTGAGCATAGAGATGGCCACCCGCGGCAACTATCCGGTCATCCTGGAACTCCTTGACGCCGACGGGCAGAGCATCTATACCAGGACCCTCACGGACAGGGGACCCTCGGTCAAGACAGCCCTCAACGTATGGAACGTCCAGAAATGGAATGCGGAGAATCCTTACCTGTACACCCTCAGGGTAAGCTACGGAGGAGAAGTCATCCCCATCAAGGTGGGATTCAGGAAGGTGGAGATAGTGAACTCCCAGGTCCTGATAAACGGGCAGCCGGTACTGTTCAAGGGAGTGGACCGCCACGAACTGGACCCTGACGGCGGTTACGTTGTATCCCGCGAGCGTATGCTCCAGGACATCCGCATAATGAAGGAATTCAACATAAACGCCATACGTACAAGCCATTATCCCAACGACAACTACCTCTACGACCTGTGCGACAAGTACGGCCTTTACGTTGTGGCGGAGGCCAATCTGGAGACCCACGGAATGGGCTACGGGGACAGGTCCCTGGCGTACCGCCAGGACTACGCCCTTGCCCACCTGCAGCGCAACCAGCGCAACGTCCAGAGCAATTTCAACCATCCCTGCGTGGTGATATGGTCCCTTGGCAACGAGGCCGGCCACGGGGTTAATTTCGAGAATGCCTACCGTTGGGTAAAATCAGAGGACCCAACCCGTCCCGTTCAGTATGAAAGGGCCCTGGGAACATCCTTCACGGACATTTACTGCCCAATGTATCCCGGTTACGAAGCCGTTGAGAAATACGCCAAGGATCCCACTAAGCTCCAGCCGTATATAATGTGCGAGTACGCTCACGCAATGGGCAATTCGGTGGGTGCGTTCAAGGAGTACTGGGACCTTATCCGCGCGTATCCCAAGCTTCAGGGCGGCTTTATCTGGGATTTTGCAGACCAGTCACTGAGGTGGAAAGGAAAGGACGGGAAGATGATCTACGCCTACGGGGGAGATTTCAACGACACCGATCCGTCTGACCAGAACTTCTGCGACAACGGACTTGTCAGCCCCGACAGGGTGCCCAACCCGCATATGTATGAAGTTGGCCTCTATTACCAGAACATCTGGACCGACATATCGGACTTGCAGAACGGCAACCTTGGCGTTTACAACGAGAACTTTTTCACCGACCTGTCCAATTACCGCCTTTGCTGGGAACTCCTGGACGATGGCTCTCCTATAGGGACTGGCACGGTAGAACACCTGCAGGCCGCCCCTCAGCAGAAAGTTTCCGTTCCCGTGTTAATGGATTTCCCCTCCTTCCCGGGCGAACTGCTCCTTAACGTGAGATATGAACTCAAGCACAGTCAGGGGCTGCTTCCGGCGGGCCACGTGGCCGCCAAGCAGCAGTTTGTCCTGAGCGATTACTATTTCCCGGAGATCAGGCTTGAGTACGATCCCGCCCTGGCGGTGTCCGCTCCGGAATTCAAGGAAATAGATGCGGAACATTTTGCCGTCATCGGAAACAACTTCCACGTCCTGTTCAGTTACATCAACGGATACATCCAGTCCTACAGCGTCAATGGGACAGAGTTCATACAGCCCGGAACGGCGCTGACTCCCAATTTCTGGAGGGCTCCTACTGACAATGACTACGGCGCATCCCTCCAGACAAAATACAGCGCCTGGCGCAATCCGCTCATCCTCATCAGGCCGGGAGAGCTGGTCCGCACGCTTGACGCCGGAGTAGCAAAAGTAGAATGCAACTATGACCTGGCGGACTTCGCCACCCTGCGACTCAGTTACGAGATTGACGCCCAGGGCAGGATTAAGGTCACCCAGACAATGACGCCCATAGACAGGAAAAAGGCTTCCGATATGTTCCGCTTCGGCCTCAGGATGACAATGCCGGAGGAATTCTCAGAGGTGGCCTATTACGGCCGTGGACCCATTGAAAACTATCCGGACCGCAACCATTACACTGACATAGGCGTGTACGGTCAGAGCGTCCGGGAGCAGTCCTATTCCTATATAAGGCCTCAGGAGAACGGTCTCAGGACCGACATCCGCTGGTGGAATATGCTTGACGGATACGGCAAGGGACTGCGAATCACAGCGCAGGAGCCCTTCTGCGTTTCCGCCCTCAACTATACCATAGAATCCCTTGACGAAGGCCCCGCAAAGACCAACGCCCATACCACGGAGATAGACCCCACCAAGACAGTAAGCGTATGCATAGACAAGCTGCATATGGGAGTGGGAGGCGTGCAGAGCTGGGGAGCCGTCCCGCGCCAGGAATATATGATACCGTTTGCTCCGTACTCATTCGTATTCCTGCTAAGTCCAGTAACAAACTATACCACATACCGATGAAAGAAAAGATTCAAGAAAAATTCAAAGTCCTGTTCGGCATTCCTTGCGATGTATATGCGTCTGCCGGCCGTATAAACCTCATTGGAGAGCACACCGACTATAACGGTGGATACGTGCTCCCGGGAGCCATAGACAAAGGGATAATGGCCGGAATAGCCCCTAACGGGACGGATCTGGTCAAGGTCTTCTCAATTGACTACAACGAGTACACCCAGTTCGGGCTGGAAGAGGAAGACAAGCCGGAGCAGCAATGGGCCAGGTACATCTTTGGAGTATGCCGCGAGACCATAAAGAGGGGCGGCACCGTAAAGGGATTCAACGCGGTCTTCTGCGGAGACGTCCCGCTTGGCGCGGGCCTTTCCTCCTCAGCCGCGCTTGAGAGCACCTTCGCTTTCGCGCTCAACGACATCTTCGGCAACGGCTTCGACCTGTTCGAGCTGGCCCGCATTGGCCAGAGCACGGAGCACAACTACTGCGGCGTAAAGTGCGGGATAATGGATCAGTTCGCATCCTGCTTCGGCAAGGAGGGATACCTTATCCGCCTCAACTGCAAGACCCTGGAGTACCAGTACTTCCCCTTCAATTACGAAGGCTATAAGATGGTGCTGGTGGATACCTGCGTGAAGCACGAGCTGGCCTCGTCCGCTTATAACAAGCGGCGCGAGTCCTGCGAGAATGCGCTGGCAGCCATCCGCAAGCGCCATCCGGACACGGAGACGCTCAGCGATGCAAAGCGCATATGGCTGGAAGAGGTCAAGGCGGAGATCCCGTCCGAAGACTATCTGCGTGCAGAGCACGTGATTGGAGAGGTTCAGAGGGTCCTGGACCTGTGCGACGCCCTTGAAAGGAAGGACTTCGAGACGGTTGGAGAGCTGATGTACCAGACTCATTTCTCCCTGAGCAGGCTGTATGAAGTAAGCTGCGAGGAACTTGACTTCCTTAACAAGGTGGCTCGCAAATGCGAGGTTACGGGCTCCCGCGTGATGGGAGGAGGCTTTGGCGGATGCACCATCAACCTTGTGAAGGAAGAGCTCTATGACCAGTTCATAAGGACTGCGATAGACCTTTATGCAAAGAAGTTCGGCCGCGCGCCAAAGATCTACGACATTGTAAGTTCCGACGGCGCACGCAAACTGTAGGGCTTATCCCAGGAACTGAGAGATCCACCGGTTGTCAATCCTGACAAATCCGGTGGATCCTTCCGTTATGGAAGGGTTGCGGGCAAGGATGCGCTCGCAGTCGGAATAGACGTTGAATCCAATGTTGACCATTTCCATCTGCCCGTTGCCCGGGTAGGTGAGCGTAATGTCCCCGTCAGCCCCGTCCAGGCGGAAGAACTTGAAGTTGAGGGTCTTGCCCATCTCCATACAGGTGACGTACTTGCACATTTCCATCGCCCTGTCATCAAGGCCGGCGTCAAAGATCTTCACCTTTTCCATCAGGGTGCCCACATCGTCCACGAAACGAGCCGTATAACCCTCCATTTCCGATGACTGGGAGAAGGCCTTGGCAAGGGCCTCTTCTGCCTTGGAATTGCCGTCTGACAGCAGGATGAGCAGTTTCTGGGAGGGGTCGTGGTACAGGGTGGTGTACCTGGCAAGGTTCTTCTGCCCGCACTGCGGGCATTCCCACATAAAGAGGGACCCGTCCAGGACTGCCGCCTTGAGGGAAGGCTCCTTGGAAACGTTGATGGAAGGATGGATATCCATCCGGTAAGGGGCTCCGCAGGCGGAGCAGGTGCAATTGGCCTGGTTGTCCATTATTGAATGTCTATATTGAAAATCATACCTACATAATGCCGTCCGGGGGAGTCGCCCACGTTGACGGTGTTGAATCCCTTTCCGCAGTTATAAACATAGCTTACGCCAACTTCAGTGTCAAAGGGCAGCCACAGGAAGTTGCCCAGGGACACGCTCAGGTCTGCTCCCACGCTGCAAAGCTGGAGGGTATCATCCCCTTTGAAATACATTGCATAATCCGCGTGCGGACTCAGGATGAAATTGCGGATGTAAGCCACGGGGCTGAGGAAGGACCAGTCCACGGGGAGGATGGCCATCGTGTAGTCGAATGCAAGTTTAATCTGAGTGCCGTATGCCGCTATGGGACCTGCCGTGGTTGCAAGGACGGAATATCCCCTTGGCAGGCAGGAAACAGTGTTCTCGTTGAAAATGTAGCCGCTGTCCAGATGCTTCTGGCCCACTGCGGAGAGCCTGATACCGTGCTCCGGAAGCAGTCCTGGCAGGTATCCGTATGCGGAGGCGTAAAAATTGGGGCTGAATACCTTGCCCAAGCCTACGCGTGAACCCACACCCAATTCCAATCCCCCTCCCAGGTGCGGATAGACGCCGCTGCGGGCCTTGTTGGTCATCCTGTAAGCGCGTATGGAGGCTATCACCCTCTGGGCGGGAAGGATCTGGGCGCTCTCCTTGTTCTGGAAGACCATCCTTCCGGAGTTGTCGGGACCGAATCCAGGGGAGTACTTGAAAGAAGCCACGCCAAGGTCATACATTGTGTTTGAAAAGGTATATCTGACCTGAGGGACAATGCCGGAGATCCACCCTCCCTTTGAGAACTTGAGGGGAACATAGACGGAGATGTTCCCGGAGAACTGCGGGTCAGACGTTTCCGTGGGTTTGAAGCTCTTGACGATGCGGTTGCCGTTGATCCTTGACAAAAGGTTGTAATGGGAGCTGAACGAATTGTTGTAATGGAGGGTCCCCTCGATGACGGGATAGAGCCCGGAATACTTGAAATTCAGGTGCACGGCGTGCCGGGGGTCTCCGTGGGCGTCTTTGGAGTAAGAGTATCCGGCATAGCCGGAAGCCGTTCCAAGGTCGTTCTGGAAGAAGACCATGGCGCCGGGCTTGGCTATGTGGTTGAAGATATCCATAGAGATGGTGCTGACGGAGTTGTAATCTACGTAAACGGGAGCCCAGGAGTGGATTTTAAGCAGGTGCAGGGCCTTGCTGTAATCCTTTGCAGGCTGGATAGCAGCGGATGCGGCCTGGAAATCAGCCAGGGACTGCTCCTGTGCGGACAGCTTGTCCTCTATGGTGTATTGGTGGTATTGTGCGGGATTGACCTTGGTGCGGGGCAAGTCACTTATTGCGGTACGGAATACGGATTTGCCCTTTGCGGAAAAGGCGGAATAATACAGGGAATCTCCCTTGAAGACGAATTCCGAAGCGCCGTACCGGGTTGAGGTCAACCGGCAGAGTTCCCCGGTTGCAGTATCAAGGCTGTAGAGTTCGTTGACTCCGTTCATATCGCTTACGAACAGCAGTTCAGTGCCGCTGGAACGCAGTTGCTTGATCTTCACCGGACGGGGCTCAAGGATAGTGGAAAAGCCCTTGGAGGCATTGTAAAGGCCGAATCCGGCGTCGGAGATTCCGCTGATGACAACATCGTTCCCTATCCAGGCGCTTTCTACAATCTGCAGGGAATCCGGAGCAGAGACGGCAAGGGAGACGTTGCCCGTGCCACCGTCAAGGATTACGCTTTGAGAACCTCCTCCGTAAGGGTAGGAGGTTACCGCAATGCGGGAATCCGACGGCGAAGGGGCCGGGTTGAAGTACCGTCCTTTCTTTGTCAGGTCCCCAGACCTTCCGGTTTCAGGATCATAGAAACGTATGCGGGAAGTTGAGGCCAGGGACCATCTGGCGTCAGGGACGTTTTCGCTCCAGAGGAGCAGGCCAAGGGAATCTGACCACATCAGGCTTCCCGTCCCTATTGCAAATTCTCTGAGAGTCCTGCCTGTCTGCAGGTCCACCAGACGCGTGGTCACGTCCTGTCCGGACCTGATGCCATAGAGCCTGTCCCCCGCCAGCGCCGTTCCCCAGAACACGCGGTGGCGCCGGGCATCCGGAGTAACCTGGTCTCCCGGCATAAAGGGAGCCCTTGCGGCAGTTTCCTGCCTCCAGATATCCAGGAAATAGTCTTCTATCTCCCTGAAAGTCTCCCTGAACTGCTTTCCCGACGCCTGCTTTACGGTGTACTGCATATTGAACATTGGGAATGGCCAGACCTTGAGGCGGAAGACATTGGAGTAGAAACGCTTCGTGAACAAGGGGTCGTCGTACAGGGTGCGCATACCGGCCACGAACATATATCCGGCCGTATAATAGGTTGGCGTGTAATTCTTTATGGATCCGTAATACCATTTGTAATAATCCCTGAAATCTCCGTGGTCCAGGGCAAAGCGGTAGTATTCCAGGAAGTCCGCGGTGCGGGCGCGTCCGGATTTGGTAAGGGCGGTTTCTGTCACTACGGCATCGCCTTCAAAAAAAGCCTGGTTGCCGTACAGTGAAGCCATTGCTCCGGAAGACATCTCTCCCAGCAGGAAGCTGAAGATGCGCAGGCGTCCGGTGTTGGAATACTGCATCTGTGCGGTGTGGCGGGATTCGTGGATGGCAAGGTCCGTGATCCAGGGGAACGGCGTGGGGCCGTAGGCGTCTGGGACGGTGCGCAGTTCCAGGCGGCGGGGCGTCCATACGGACATTCCGTTAGCCTCGGAGGTGAAGGCGTGAAGGATTACCGGCATAGGTTTCCTGTAAGCCTGGTTGGGTGTAAAACCAATGCTGCGGCCCACTGCAGGGGCATATTTCTCAAGGGCCAATGCGTATTGGAGGGCCAGGGAATCCATTGTCCGCGGATAGATTATCCGGTAAGAATCCGTCTGTATTCCGGACCAGCGGACTCCCCCCGGATCGTCACCATAAGTAAAGAACTGGCCGTGTGCCGTGAGGCATAAAAAAAACAGGCCGGCTGCGCATATCAGCTTGCGGACATCCATAATACAAAACTAACATTTTTTTACTAAATTTGTGAGAATATCACTCTTTAGGTTAATGTCCTTAGTTTTACAAATCCTAACCCTTCTGGGTTCTCTGGGAATGTTCCTTTACGGAATGTCCCTGATGAGCGGAGGCCTGCAGAAAATGGCGGGCGACAAACTTCGCTCCTTTATGGCTTCAATGACCTCCACAGCGTTCAGGAGGGTGATGACCGGCTTGGTAGTAACCGCCCTGGTACAGTCTTCCACGGCCACCACCCTTATGATAGTGAGCTTTGTAAACGCAGGTTTGCTGTCGCTTGCAAACGCTATCGGAGTAATTATGGGAGCCAATATCGGAACAACCGTCACGGCCTGGATCTTTGCCCTGTCGTTCGGTGGAGGCGGCTTCAGCTTTGGAACCATAGCGGTCCCGCTGATGTTCTTCGCCTTCGTCCTTCTTTCAATGAAGAAGAAGAACCTGAACAACGGAGGAGAGTTCCTGATGGGCTTTGCGCTTCTGTTCCTTGGCCTGGCTACACTTAGGGAAACTTCAACCGTCCTGCTGGACAACGAACCCGTAAGGGTCTTCCTGTCACGGCTGACGGGCTTCGGTTTCGGATCCATTCTCATCTTTATGGTGACGGGTGCCGTAATGACCTTGATGCTCCAGTCCTCCGCCGCCACAATGGCCATCACAATGGTGCTTGTGGCCAATGGCTTCATTCCTTTCTCAATGGCGGCCGCAATGGTGCTTGGAGAGAACATAGGAACGACCATCACCTCCAATATCGCCGCTTCCGTGGCAAACGTTTCTGCAAAGAGGACTGCGCGGGCGCATATGGTGTTCAACCTGTTTGGAGTTATCTGGGCTACAATCCTATTCCGGCCTTTCCTTAGGCTCATAGGAGGGGTTGTATCTGCTTTCGGCTTCCCCAACCCCGCCACCACAGACTTTATGATGGCGGATGAGGCAACCCGCAACGCCCTGGTCGCTTCACTCCCGTACAGCGTCGCCACGCTGCACTCCATGTTCAACATCACCAACACCCTCATCCTCATCTGGTTCGTTCCTCAGATAGAGAAGATAGTCAAGTTCCTTGTCCCGAGCCAGGAAGGAGAGGAGGAGGAATTCAAGCTCCAGTACATCAAGGGAGGTCCTTTGGGAATTGCCGAGCTTTCCCTCAACGAGGCCAGGCACGAAATCATCCACTTTGGGGAAGTTTGCTGCCAGGGATTCGGCCACGTGCGTGAGGCTATCAACGACCCTGACCCTGACAACATAACAGCCCGATACGACAAGCTCAAGAAGTACGAAGGCATAACGGATAAGCTGGAATACGAGATTGCCTCCTATCTGGGTGAGGTTGCCAAGGGAGAGATCAGCGCCATCACCACAAAGAGGATCAAGAGCATGTACAAGATAATAGGCGAAATGGAGAGCCTTGGTGACTCCGGCGAGACCATCGGCCGAATGCTGGAAAGGGCCCAGGCCCACGGAAAGAAGTTCTCTCCCGTGCTCCTGCGCAAGCTCAACCATATGATGGACCTGCTCCAGGCGGCGTATGACGCTATGATGCACAACCTTAAGGTTCCTGAGAGGGGTCTCAAGGATATCAATAACTCCCTTGACGCGGAGTACAGCATAAACGAATACCGCAACAACCTCCGGGAGGAGCACATCGCCAATCTGGAAAAGGCCAATTACGAGTACCAGACCGGCGTGTTCTATATGGATATCGTGAGCGAGTTCGAGAAGATGGGAGACTTTATTATCAACATCTCACAGGCCCTCCTTCCTGAGTATAACGAGTATTAATAACACACAGCCATATGAAAATCAAGACAGAATTCTGGGGAAAATCTTCCAAAGACGGTAAGGAAATCTACAAGTACTACCTCACAAACAGCAGCGGAGCGCAGGTAGTGCTCACATCTCTTGGCGCAAGCATAGTTTCAGTGATTGTTCCTGACAAGGAAGGAATCCTCAGGGACGTGTCACTGGGCTTTGACGACACCGACTCTTATTTTGACGACGGCGCATACCTGGGAAGGGTTCCCGGAAGGTTCGCCAACAGAATTGCCAAGGGTCATTTCGAGCTCAACGGCAAAGAGTACAACCTTGCGGTCAACAACGGTCCCAACCATCTTCACGGCGGTCCCTGGGGCTTCTCCTATCAGGTATGGGAAAGCCGGGTACTGGACAATGCCGTAGAATTCATGTACATTTCAGAAGATGGCGAAGAAGGATATCCCGGAACTCTCAAGGCGGTGGCCCATTACGAGTGGGCGGACGACAATTCCCTCAAGCTCACCCTCACTGCCGAGACAGACCAGGACACCGTGGTAAACCTCACGAACCACGCATATTTCAACCTTAACGGCGAGGGCAACGGCACAATAGAGGACCACATCCTCAAACTGAACTGCTCCGAGTATCTGCCTACCGATGCCGGACTCATCCCTCTGGGAGAGCCCGCACCCGTGGCAGGAACGCCTCTTGACTTTGTTACGGAAAAGAAAGTGGGACGCGACCTGCACGAGGACTTCCCGGCCCTGACCATTGCAAAGGGATACGACCATTGCTTTGTGATAGACGGCTACCTGCCAGGCCAGCTGCAGACCGCTGCCGAGCTCTATTCAGAGAAGAGCGGCATTGCGCTGGAAGTTATCACCACCCAACCCGGAGTCCAGGTTTATACCGGCAACTGGCTGGGCGATGCCAAGGGAAAGAACGGCCACGTTTATCCTGACTACGGCGGAATAGCCATCGAGTGCCAGCATTTCCCTGACTCTCCCAACGAGCCCGAATATCCCAGCACCGTGCTCAAACCGGGCGAGACCTATCAGGAGGCCATCATTTTTGCCTTTAGCGTAAAATAGACTATGAAGCAGTATCTGGATCTGTTGAGGCATATCTATACGGACGGAGTTGTCAAGACTGACCGTACGGGGGTGGGCACCAAGAGCATATTCGGTTGGCAAAGCCGGTATGACCTCTCGGAAGGGTTCCCCCTGCTCACCACCAAGAAAGTCCACCTTAAATCCATCATTTATGAACTCCTGTGGTTCCTTTCCGGAAGCACCAACATAGGCTACCTCAAGGAGCACGGAGTCTCCATCTGGGACGAATGGGCGGACGAGAACGGAGACCTGGGACCGGTTTACGGCCACCAGTGGCGCAGTTGGCCCACTCCGGACGGAGGCAGCATAGACCAGATAACCAAACTCATAGATACCATCAAGAACAATCCCAACTCCCGCAGGATGCTGGTAAGTGCCTGGAACGTGGCGGAGGTGGACAATATGGCCCTGCCGCCGTGCCACTGCCTTTTCCAGTTCTACGTTGCGGAAGGGAAGCTGTCCTGCCAGCTGTATCAGCGCAGCGCGGACACCTTCCTGGGTGTTCCTTTCAACATTGCGTCATACGCCCTGCTTACAATGATGATAGCACAGGTCTGCGGCCTGGAGCCGGGCGAATTCATACACACCACAGGTGACACGCACCTGTACCTGAACCATCTGGAGCAGGCGGCCCTGCAGCTCTCCCGCGAGCCCAGGCCGCTGCCCCGGATGATCATTAACCCCCAGGTCAAGGACATTTTCAGTTTCAAGTACGAAGACTTCACGCTTGAAGGATACGATCCCTGGCCTGCAATCAAGGCCCCCGTGGCCGTATAGGAAATGGAGAAGTGTCTGATAGTGGCAATAGCCGACAACCGGGCCATAGGGGTCCGCGGAGACCTTCCGTGGCACATTCCTGAAGACCTCAAGTACTTCAAGAGAGTGACCCACGGATATCCCGTCATAATGGGACGCACAACCTATTTCTCGCTTCCTTTCAGGCCCCTGAAAGGAAGGAAGAACATTGTGCTCAACCTGGGCGGGGACCCTATCCCGGAAGTCATCTGCGCAAATTCCTTCGATGAGGCGTACGCCGCCGCGGAGGGTGCGGACAAGTGCTTCATAATGGGAGGCGCATCCGTATATAGGGCCGCTATCAACGATATGGACACGTTGTACATAACGCACGTCCATACCACCATTGAAGATGCTGACGCCTTCTTCCCCGTGATAGATATGGGGATATGGGAGGAAACCAGCATTTCAGATACCCAGGTGGACCCAGCCACAGGGTATGAATTCAAGTTTGTAGTGTATAAGAAAAGATGGAGAAAAGAGAGTTCTTTGGAAGCCGGATCACAGTGATATTCGCAATGGCCGGATCAGCTATCGGCCTTGGCAATATCTGGCGGTTCCCGTTCATAGTTGGAGAGCACGGCGGCGCTGCCTTCGTGCTTATCTATATCTTGTCCACCCTGCTCATTTCCCTGCCGGTATTCCTTGCGGAAGTCACGGTGGGAAGGCGGGCGCGCACAAGTTCCTACGGGGCAATGTCCAGTCTTGCTCCGGGAAAGAGCATATGGAAGTTTGCCGGAGTGCTTTCAGTAGCCATTCCGCTGATCATAGATTCCTACTATAGCGTGATTGGCGGCTGGTCCCTGGATTTCCTCCTCAAGTCCATTTCCCTTGAATTTGTGAGGACCAGTCCGGATAACGTGAGTTCCATATTCGGGGAATTCATCACATCCACCTGGTCTCCTGTAATACTGCATCTTGTCTTCCTGGGCGCCTGTGCTTTTATCGTGGCCAACGGCATAAAGGCGGGCATAGAGAAATTCAGCAAGTTCACCATTCCCGTGCTGTTTGTGCTGATAGTGCTTATGATAGTGTATTCCGTATCCCTCCCGGGGGCTTCGGAAGGCGTGCGGTATCTGCTGAGGCCGGACTTCAGCGAGATCAACGCCCGCTCCTTCGCGTATGCGGTAGGGCAGAGTTTTTATTCCCTGTCACTTGGAATGGGCGCTATCATAACCTACGGATCCTACGTGCACAAGGATGAGAACCTTATGGCGGCCGCAGGAGGTACGGCGGTATCGGACCTTATGTTCGCAATACTGGCGGGACTGGCAATAATGCCTGCGGTATTCGCCGCAGGGATTGAGCCGGGCGCCGGACCCGGGCTTATCTTCCAGAGCGTCCCGTTCGTATTCTCTTCGATGAGCGCAAGCCATCCGGCCATAGGCGCAGCGGTTTCGATTATCTTCTTCCTGACCATTGTCGTGGCGGCTATGACTTCCTGCATATCGCTACTGGAGGTGGGAGTTTCTTTCCTCAAGGACAGGTACGGAGTGGGAAGGGTAAAGGGATGCATAATACTCTTCCTTCTGTGCGGTGCGGCGGGCGTGCTGTGTTCGCTGTCGTTCGGCCCGCTCAAGGGCCTCACGCTATGGGGAATGAACCTCTTTGACATCTTTGACTGGCTGTCATCCAATATCCTGCTCCTTGTAATGGCCCTGCTTACCGTCATATTCACGGGATTCGTGCTCAAGAAGGAAGATGTGTGGGACGAACTCACCAACGGAGGCACAAAGAAGATCAACGACAAGATTTTTGGATTTGTCTATTTCCTGATAAAGTGGGTGACTCCGGTTGCGATAGTGATCATTTTCATAACCAACTTCATTTTCTAGGCGATGGCTTCGGGAAGGGAGAATTTTGGAAGCAGCACCGCGGCGGTCCTGGCAATGGCCGGATCCGCCATAGGGCTGGGCAACATCTGGCGCTTCCCGTATATGGTGGGAAGTAACGGAGGCGCGGCATACATCATTGTATATCTGCTGCTTGCCATATTCCTGTCCCTGCCAATCCTCCTTTCGGAGACAATAATTGGCCGCAGTACGGCTTCCAATACCTTTGGGGCGATGGAAAAACTGGCCCCGGGCACCAGATGGAAGTGGGTAGGCCTCCTGACAATAGTTTCGCCGCTTATTATCCTGTCATATTACAGCGTTGTTGGAGGCTGGTCCATTGAGTTCCTGTGGAAGAGCGTGGCAGAAGGGTTCGGAGAGACCTCTCCGGAGTTGTTCGGCGGTTTCATCTCCAGGCCTTGGGCTCCGCTTGTCTGCCATACATTGTTCCTGGCGCTGACGGCAGGAATAGTGATGGCCGGAGTGAAATCCGGAATAGAGAAGTTCAACAACATCTCAATGCCGTTGCTGTTCGTCCTGATAATTGTCATAATGGTTTACTCCATTTCCCTTCCGGGAGCATCGGAGGGGGTGGAATATCTTGTGAAGCCGGATTTCAGCAAACTGACGCCATCGGCCATAGCATCCGCAATGGGGCAGAGTTTCTTCTCGCTGTCGCTGGGCGTGG
Source organism: Bacteroidales bacterium (assembly GCA_017960545.1). Taxonomy (GTDB): domain Bacteria; phylum Bacteroidota; class Bacteroidia; order Bacteroidales; family UBA932; genus Cryptobacteroides. The sequence continues at coordinate 6,413 of JAGCYZ010000053.1, read as the reverse complement.
GCACCATCCTGACGTATTCGTCGTATATGAAGAAGGATGCGGACATACTTGCGTCAGGGTTCGGGACGGCGGCGTTCGACCTGCTGTTCGCCCTCATAGCCGGCTTTGCCATAATGCCCGCGGTGTTCGCCGCAGGCATTGAGCCGGGAGCCGGCCCCGGGCTCATTTTCGAGACCCTGCCGTATATTTTCGGGACTATGGTGTCTTCCTGGGCGGCGCTGGGACGCATCGTTTCCATCCTGTTCTTCCTGACCATAGTGGTGGCGGCGCTTACATCGTCAATCTCAATGTACGAGGTTGGAGCGGCATATCTGGTGGAGGAGAGGGGGATGTCCCGCCGCAAGGCCGTGGCACTCATCTTCTGCGGGACCTGGCTGCTGGGAGCGCTGTGCTCGCTGTCCTTCGGGCCTCTGTCAGGATTCAAGCTGTTCGGGGAGACCATATTCAATTTCTGCGACAAGCTCACTTCCAACTTCCTGATGAGCTTTGGAAGTATGCTGTTTGTGATATTCGTTGGCTGGAAGATGAAGAAATCCACCGTACGCGAGGAAATCACAAACGGCGGGAAACTGAAGTTCAGCTCCAAGATATTCGGAGTGGTCTATTTCTTTATCAGGTATATAGCCCCGGTGGCAATCCTGGCCATATTCATAACAAACCTGCTGGCTTAAAGCCCAAGTTCCCCTTTCATCTTGCGGAGCAGGTCGAAGGCCTGCATTGGGGTCATATTGTTGAGATCCGCGTCTTTGAGGTAGTCGCGTATCGCTGACAGGGTGGGATCGTCAAGCTGGAAGAAAGAGAGCTGCACGGCGCCGTCTTCTACGGTGCCGGCTTTTGTTTTTTGGGGGGAGCGCAGCACCTGCGGGACTTCGCCCTTTTCAAGGGCGTCCAGGGTGCGCTGCGCGCTCTCCACAATCTCCGCCGGCATTCCGGCCATCCTGGCCACGTGGATACCAAAGCTGTGGGCTACGCCTCCCTCGCGCAGTTTGCGCAGGAAGATGATGTCCTTGCCGGATTCCTTTACGGCAATGTGGAAGTTCTTGACCCTCTTGTATTGGTTTTCAAGGTCGTTGAGTTCGTGGTAGTGGGTTGCGAAGAGGCATTTTGCGCCGTTGCCCCTCTCGTGCAGGTATTCCACAAGGGCGCGGGCTATGGACATTCCGTCGTAGGTGGAAGTGCCGCGGCCAATCTCGTCAAGGAGCACCAGGGAGCGCTGGGAGAGGTTGTGCATTATCATAGAAGTCTCCAGCATTTCCACCATAAAGGTGGATTCTCCGCGGGAAATGTTGTCCGAAGCGCCGACGCGGGTGAAAATCTTGTCACAATAGCCAATTTTAGCGCTTTTGGCGGGCACGAAGCTGCCGGCCTGGGCCATGAGTACCGTAAGGGCCGTCTGGCGCAGGAGGGCGGATTTTCCGGCCATGTTGGGGCCTGTAAGGATTATGATCTGGCGGGTCTTGCTGTCCAGCATTATGTCGTTGGGGACGTATTCCTCCCCGGCGGGCATAAGGGTCTCTATCACAGGATGGCGGCCCTGCTTTATGTCCAGGACCAGGCTCTTGTCCAGTGCTGGGCGGCAGTAGTCCTGCTCCGCGGCCAGTTCCGCAAAACCGGACAGTACGTCCAGTTTGGAAAGGATGCGGCAGTTGGCCTGGATCTGCGGGATATGTTTCTGGATAAGGGCTATGAGGTCCGCGTAAATTCGGGCTTCAAGGGCGTTGATCTTCTCTTCCGCGCCAAAGATCTTTGCCTCGTATTCCTTGAGCTCTTCCGTTATGTAGCGCTCCGCGCTTACCAGGGTCTGCTTGCGCACCCACTCCGGCGGAACCTTGTCCTTGAAGGTGTTGCGCACTTCAAGGTAATAGCCGAAGACGTTGTTGTAATCTATCTTCAGCGAAGGGATGCCGGTGCGCTGGCTTTCCCTCTGCTGCATTTCCTGCAGGTATTCGCGGCTGTTGAAGAAGATGGCGCGGAGGTCGTCCAGTTCAGGGTCCACGCCTGCGGCGATGACTTCTCCCTTGCCTATGGCAACGGCGGGGTTTTCCTTGACGATGCGGCGGATCTCAGCGAGCAGCCCTGCGGCGGGGTCCAGGCCGCCGGCAAGCTTGTCAAGCGCGGCGCAGCCCTTGTCGCGGCACATTTCCGCGATAGGGGCGCCCTGCGCCAGGCTGCGCGCAAGCTGCACGGTCTCGCGCGGGCTTATCCGCCCCGCGGCAGCCCTTGAAAGGATCCTCTCAAGGTCTCCCACGTTGTTCATATAGCCCTGGAGCCGGGCCAGCTCCTCCGGTCTCTGGAGGAAATACTCTATTATGTCGTAGCGGCTTTCAAGTTCCTTGAGGTCCAGCAGGGGCATTGCCAGCCAGGTGCGCAGAAGGCGCGATCCCATAGGGGAGCAGCACCTGTCCATAACGTCCACCAGGGCCGTGCCCTCGCCTCCTGCGGCGGCGTTGAACACCTCCAGGTTCCGCAGGGTGAACTTGTCCATCCACACATAGGAATTGCGGTCTATGCGGGAGATGGAGCAGATGTTGCGCAGGCCGCTGTGGTGCGTCTGCTCAAGGTAAACCAGCAGGGCGCCGGCGCTGCAGATGCCCAGAGGGGCATTGTTCACGCCAAAGCCCTTGAGGCTCCTTACCCCAAGCTGCTTGCAGAGTTTCTGCTCGGACGCTTCATAGACGAAGGCCCATTCGTCAAGGGAGGTGGTGTAGAAATCCCCGAAGCGTTCCTTGAATCCCTTCTCGTAGCCGTGCTGCACTATTACTTCCTTTGGGGTGAGGCTGGCAAGCAGGGTAGCAGCGTAGTCAAGGCTCCCCTGTGCCACCTGGAAGGATCCCGTGGATACGTCCAGGAAGGCAATTCCGCAGTCGTTCCCCTCAAAGGTGAGGCCTGCGAGGAAGTTGTTCTGCTTTTGCTCAAGGAGGCCGTCGTCAAAGGCAATTCCCGGGGTGATAATCTCCGTCACTCCCCTCTTGACAAGTTTCTTAGCCTTGGACGGGTCTTCCAGCTGGTCGCAGACGGCGGCCTTGTAACCGGCCCTGACCAGTTTGGGAAGATAGACGTTAAGAGCGTGGTGGGGAAATCCCGCCATTGGGGTGCTGTCGTTGTCTCCGTTGCTCCTTTTTGTCAGGACAATGCCAAGGACCTTGCTTATGGTCACGGCGTCGTCGCTGTAACATTCATAAAAATCCCCGACTCTGTACAGCAGTATAGTGTCAGGATACTGGGCCTTAATGCCAAAGTATTGTTTAAGAAGTGGAGTGTCCTCGGCTCGCTTTCCCATATAACGCAAATTTAACTAAATTTGCACAAGTATGGATGTAAGGGCTAAAAAATCATTGGGACAGCATTTCCTCACGGACCAGGGCGCCGCAAGGGGCATAGTAGCCGCCCTGAGCGCGGACTCCCCCGTCCGGGACGTGCTTGAGATAGGCCCCGGAACAGGCGTGCTGACACGCTATCTCATAGAAAGGCCGGACATAGACCTCAAGATGGTGGAGATAGATGCGGAATCCGTGGAATACCTGCTTACCCACCTGCCGGGAATGCAGGGAAAACTGTTCCTGGCGGACTTCCTGCGCATATCTCCGGACAACCTTTTCCCCGGGGATTTCCGGGTCATAGGCAACTTCCCGTACAATATCTCCTCCCAGATATTCTTCAGGATACTGGACTATAAGGACAGGATTCCGGAAGTGGTGTGCATGGTCCAGAAAGAGGTGGCGGACCGCATAGCGATAGGCCCCGGAACCAAGGTTTACGGCATCCTTTCAGTTCTTCTCCAGGCCTGGTATGACATAGAATACGTGATGACTGTGGGCCCCGGCGCTTTCCTGCCGCCGCCCAAGGTGCAGTCAGCAGTCATCCGCCTCACACGCAACTCCCGCACGGAACTTGGCTGTGACCAACGGATGTTCCGCCAGGTTGTTAAAACAGCCTTCAACCAGCGCCGCAAGACCCTCCGGAACGCGCTCAAGCCCCTCATTCCTGAAGGACTTGATACAAGCGATCCCATATTTGACCTGCGCGCGGAGAGACTGGGAGTGGAAGACTTCGTCCGCCTTACCGGTTTGCTGTCAATTGGGTGATTCATTAGTGTCGCTGGTAATATATCCGTAGTATGTCATCTGAGACCTGTTGAGAGGACTGCAAATAAGCGTTGCGGTCCTGTCTGTCCATACGGAGAGTATTACCTCGCAAGGGCTGTTACCGCTCTTGGCCGTGAATCTCATCACGTACAAGCCTTCTCCGGCCACCCTTGACTTGTCAGTTTCGATATCCACCGGAAGCTTGTCGAAGATAATTCCGGAATCACCTTCGGTACCGTAGGCTGAAGCGCTGCTGCCAGAACCGTAATATGGCAGCCTTGCGGACACAACGCTGTTGACAACTACCATTCGGGCTCCGGTGGCGTTTACCACGGACCCGCCGGTAGCTACCGCCCGGGTGATTTCAATGGTGAACGATTTCTGGTTGATCACTTCCATCACGGCTGTGGCCACCAATGGATCTACGCCCACCTTCTTTACGTTGGAGCACTGGGTGAAAAGACCCAGGACAATGACTAGGAACGGGATGTAAAAAACCTTTTTCATATGCAGTGGGATTGATTTACGGGAGTATTTCTGCTATCCTTCCGGCAAGTGCGATGAATGCTACGCCGTCAGGGGTCGATCCAAGGGCGGCGGGCTCTCCTGAGTCTCCGCTTTCGCGTATCCCCTGGACCAGAGGGATCTGTCCCAAAAGTTCAAGGCCAAGCTCCTTGGCCATCCTGACGCCTCCGTCTTTGCCAAAGATGTAATATTTGTTGTCAGGGAGTTCCGCAGGGGTGAACCAGGCCATATTCTCTACAAGGCCGTACACCGGTTTCTCCACGCCCTGGGTCTGGAACATATTCACGCCCTTGAGTACGTCGGAAAGGGCAACCTGCTGGGGAGTGGTCACTATGATGGCTCCTTCCAGAGGGATGTCCCTTACGAGGCTTATGTGAATGTCCCCGGTTCCCGGAGGCATATCCACCAGCAGGTAGTCCAGGTCATCCCATTTTACCTGCAGTATCATCTGCTTGAGGGCGCCGCTGGCCATAGGTCCCCTCCATATAAGGGCCTGTTCCGGCTTGGCAAAATACCCGATGGACATCCATTTGACACCGTATTTCTCTATTGGCACGAACCATTGCCTTGCCTCTTCTCCGTCCTGGCCCCTGGTCTCCGCCACTTCAGGGCTTGCTTCCTGGGTGCCAGTCATCACGGGGATGGAAGGGCCGTAAACGTCGGCGTCGGCAAGGCCCACCTTGAAGCCCATACGCGCAAGCGCCACCGCCAGGTTCACGGCCACGGTGGACTTGCCCACTCCTCCCTTTCCGGAGGCTATCCCAATGATGTGGCGGACTCCCGCCAGGCCCTGGTCGTCCAGTTCCATAGGCTTCTTGTGTGGGGCCTCTTCCTTGACCACGGTCTTGACGTTTATCTGGGTGTCCTTGGGGAGGTTGCGGATGAGCGCCGCGCGGACGGCTCCGCCAAGATAGTCGGCCAGAGGGTCCTTGCGGCCGGTGAAGGCAAGGGTTACGGCAACCTTTCCGGTGCCGGTCTCAATGCCGTCCACCATTCCAAGGTCAACCACGCTGCGGTCTCCCTTGCCGGGATGGCGGACCTCCTTGAGGATATTGAGTATTTCCTGTTCTGTCATAGTTATTTTACAAGTTTCATTTCGTCAAGCAGGTATCCGGCGCCTCCAAATTTGTCCATCATCAGGAGCACGTAGCGGATGTCCACGTTGATGCACCTCTGCAGGTTGGGCTCGAATATCACGTCTCCGCTCATTGCCTCCCAGTTGCCGTCAAAGGCAAGGCCTATGAGTTCTCCGTTGGCGTTGAGCACCGGGCTTCCGGAGTTACCTCCGGTTATGTCGTTATTGGTAAGGAAGCAGGTAACCAGTTCTCCTTCCTCGTTGGCGTACTGGCCGTAATCCCTGTTCTGGTATATTTCCTTGAGTTTTGCAGGAACCCTGAACTCATAGTTGTCCGGGTCTTCCTTCTCCATCACGCCCTTAAGGGTTGTGTAGTGCTTGTACAGCACTCCGTCCTTGGGTGAGTAGGATTTGACGGTGCCGTATGTGAGGCGGCAGGTGCTGTTGGCATCAGGGTACAGGGGCTGGCCTTTGGTCCATTCCATCTGGCCGGCGGTGTAGGCCTTGGTTGCCTCCGCAAGTTTCTCGTCATTGGCTTCCATTATCTCCATTTTCTGGAGAGCCACGTCGCGGATGGCGGCGTAGAGGAGCCTTGCGGGGTCGCCGCGCAGGTCGCGGCCTTCCGCAAGGGCCTGTTTGTATTTCTCTTCGGAAACAAATACGCTGTTGTTGAAGAGATAGTCCAGGTACGGCTCTGTAAGGTCGATGGCAATCTCGTCTCCGGGCTT